>JBIOHE010000582.1:0-2302 GCA_044448725.1 Sphingobacteriales bacterium
CCCCCATCAGCGATTGATGTAATGGTTAAAGTGAAGGGACTTGATTTTAACGAATGTTATTCAAATTCGATTTTTTTTGAAGAAGATGACTTGCCTGTAAGAACTTTACACCGGAATAGTTTAATTAACGCCAAAAAAGCCTCCGGACGTTCGAAAGACTTAGATGATCTGGAAAATTTAATGCCTTAAACCATGCTTAAATCTGCGACCTCAATTTTAGCACGGGGCCTGGTGACGCTTAATTAATCAGCAGTTTATACCCGCGCCCATGCACATTTATGATCTCCACATTCGGATCATCTTTTAAATACTTACGGATCTTGCTTAAAAAAACATCCATACTGCGGCCGTTGAAATAATTATCGTCATGCCAAATATTCAGTAGTGCTTCTTCTCGGGTGAGTACTTCGTTTTTGCGAATGCAAAGTAAACGCAGCAATTCATCTTCTTTGGTCGATAATTTTTGCTGGCTGTCACCGATGCTGATGAGCTGCGAGGTGTATTCAAAAGTATAGCGGCCTATTTTAAATGTAGTTTGTTTTTCCTCTTCATGCTTGTCGGAATTGTTAACCCTTTTCAGCAAGGCATTTATGCGCAGCAATAATTCTTCAATACGGAAAGGCTTTGTTATATAATCGTCCCCGCCTAAATTAAAGGCCTGGGTTTTATCTTCAATCATCCCTTTGGCTGTCGCAAAAATAATAGGCACCTGGCTGTTTATTTTCCTGACATCCTTTCCTAATGTAAAGCCATCCTTTTTAGGCATCATTACATCCAGAATAAGCAAGTCATAATTGTTTTTTGTAAAACTCCGCAAACCCTCCTCCCCATCCTTACATAAAACAACGTCGAACTTGCCCTTAAGCTGCAGGTAATCCTGTAACAGTAATCCTAAATTCGGATCGTCTTCAACGAGTAATATTTTTTTCATGTATTGTTTTAAGTCCGAAAGTCCGGAAAGTCCGAAAGTCCGAAAGATTGTTTTGCTTTTAATTTATATTATCCGCATGTCAAAAGCACTGATTGCAGCTTCTTTCAAACTTAAGACTTTCGACTTAAGACTTTCAACTTCCCTACGTTGCCTGGAATTTCAATTCAAATTCCGAGCCCTTTTCCTTTTCAGACCGCACGCTGATCATTCCGTTAAGTCTTTTTACAACAGTATTTACATAGCTTAAACCAAGACCAAAGCCTTTCACGTCGTGCAGGTTGCCTGTTGGGATACGGTAAAATTGTTCAAATATTTTGGTCTGCTGGTCGCGGCTCATGCCTATGCCTTTGTCAGCTACTTTAATTACTACCTGTCCGTTTTTATTTAAGGTGCTTATAGTTATGTCAGGCTCACCCATGCTGTACTTTATGGCATTATCAACGAGGTTATAAATCACGTTTGAAAAATGCAATTCATCTGCGTTAATAACAGCGTTTTCGGCGTCAAGCTGCAATGTAGTAGTTGCATTGCATTTTTGCAATTTGAGGGTCATGCTGTCTATAACAACAGCTATCATCTCATTAACGTCCAGCGGCTTTTTATCGAGTTTAAAGTCGTTCTTTTCAATCCGGGCAATGTTCAGCACCCGTTCAATATGACTGCCTAACCGCTCATTTTCCTCAAATATAATATTCGCAAGCCTTGCAACACGGCTTCCGTCCTCCGCAATTTCCTTATCCTTCAAGGCTTCGCTGGCGATCATTATGGTTGATACCGGGGTTTTAAATTCGTGGGTCATGTTGTTGATGAAATCATTTTTCATTTCCGAAACCTTCTTTTGCCTCAGGATTGAAAAAATGGTATAACCAAAACAAAATACAAGAACCAGTAATAAGCCCCCTGTAGTGGCCATTGTAGCGGTCATCCTGTTTAAGATAAGTGTATTTTTTTGAGGAAAAGCAAGCCTGATCAATCCTGGGTCATTGATTACATCTTTACTGAATATGGGGGTTTGATAAAAAGTAATATTATTAAAAACCGGCCTGGCTCCTGTAATATCGTTTGCTTTCGAGAATATAAGCGAGTCGCTGTTGGCGGTAGTCACTTCGTAACTGAATGGCAAATTAATCCCTTTATTATGGAGTTCAAACCGGAGCAAAGTATCAATCCATAGCGGGTCCAGACGCATTTTTAACGGTTCGCCGTATTTGCCATACTCCTCCGCCAAATTCTCAATCACCGTTGATTTATTCTGAGGAGTATTTTCAAGCGAATCGGTTTCGAGCATTTTTTGCATCCCCCTGATTCGCCTTTCTTTAATCTTTCTGTCCTGCTCCTGCTGCCATTGCTGGTTTATATGGGGTATTGAGA
>JBIOHE010000583.1:0-2302 GCA_044448725.1 Sphingobacteriales bacterium
AATAATCAAACAGCCGGTATAGATGCCGGCTTAGGGATCCAGGAAACGCCTTATTTTACAGATAATGGTCGTTACATTATGTTTTCCCTGCAATCACAGCCAGATAATCGCCAGCCGGATGCTGATGCAGTATTAGTTGATGTGTGGAGTTACATGGATACTTTGCTACAGACAACCCAGGCTGAATCTCAGGAACCTGAACCTCGCCCATACCGGGCAACCATTCAATCAGATGGCGCAAAGGTGATACGATTGGAGAATGAGTACGAATACCTAAAAACCTTTTTTCTTCCAGGTGATTTTGCGGTAGTTGGAAAAATCTCCGAATTGATGAATGGCGACCGGTACTGGATAAAGAGAAATTATTATGAAAGCAATTGGCTGGTGTCGCTGAAAGATGGTTCACGTCAATTATTGCCTACCAGGAATTTTAGTCTTCAAAGCCCAAACATGTTGTTTTCGCCGGGAGGAAACTACCTGATTTATTTTGATGCAGAACGGGGTTATAATTATTTCAGTTATGATTTGCGTACCGGCAAACTGATGAATATCTCATCAGGGGTATCTGCACGTCTGTTAGGCAATGAACAATATTATCATCGTCCAAAAGGGCAAAAGAATTTCATGGGTGCAACAAATTATGGCATAGCTGCCTGGCTTAAAGGGGATAAGGGATTGTTGGTATATGATGATTTTGATATCTGGCAACTAGACCTGTCGGGCAAAAAGGCCCCGGTGAATATCACAAATGGCTATGGCCACAGGCAGCAGGTGCTGCTTAGCCTGGCGCTGAATGATCGTATGAACTTTGGAAATTCCTTCGTTGTTTTATCTCTAACCGATACCCTACTACTAAAAGCCTTTAACAGGCAGAACAAGAACAATGGGTTTTACCGGAAAATATTGGGCCAACCAGGCGATCCTGAATTACTGAGTATGAGCCCTTACTTTTTTCAGACGCAAGGGTTGACAAAAATTTCCGGCTTCGATAAAGGTATGAAACCTTTGAAAGCAACTGGTGCCAATACCTGGATAATGAAGAGACAATCGGCTACTGATGCCCCCAATTATTTTGTGACAAACGATTTTACAATCTTTACCAGGCTAACCGATATTCAGCCCCAAAAGAAATATAATTGGCTTACTGTGGAACTGCATCGTTTCAGGCAAATGGATGGAACGATGAGCCAGGGAGTTCTGTACAAACCAGAGAATTTTAATCCTGGCCAAAAATATCCGGTTATCATATCCTTCTACTTTCAGCATTCAGATCAGTTGCATCTCTACCCATCGCCAGAATTGTTATACGGACCCTTGGATTATTGTAATCCTGCCTGGTTTGTAAGCCATGGTTACCTGGTCTTTTGTCCCGACATATATTTCAGGGATAAAGCCTGGGGCCCCAGTACATTGAATACGATGGATGGGGCGGCACGTTACTTAAGTGGGTTTTCTTATGTAGATGGCAGACGGATCGGTCTTAGCGGGCATAGTAATTCAGGCAGGATGGGGTATTATGTATTAACCCACTCTCATTTCTTTGCTGCTATGTCGATCGGCACAGGGGCATTGGGACCTGACTTACTGAGTTCAGCTCTGTCATTTGAGGATTATCTATCAACGGGAAGAAGTACGTTGAGACAGGCAGAAGAAGGAAGTGATGGGTTAGGAAATCTCTGGAAAAACAAGGCATTGTGGCTGGATCACACAGCGGTATTGCAAGCCGATAAAGTAACCAGTCCATTATTACTATTTTTTAATGACAAAGATGGTGATCCTGTTAGACGTGGTGCAGAATTATTTATTGCACTGTGGCGGTTAGAAAAAAAGGTCTGGTGGCTTAATTACAACCAGGAGGGACATGTATTACAAATGCCAAATGCCTTGAAAGATTACACCATTCGCTACACCCAGTTTTTTGATCATTATCTGAAAGGTACGCCAGCACCGAGGTGGATGACGCAAGGAATTCCTTTCAAGTATAAACAGATTGAGAGCAGATATGACCTGGATCCTGCTGGGAGTTGTTCATTGCCAGGAAAAAAGGAATGTCCTGTTTGTAAAGCATGGAATAAGCAACATAAAAGAACACCGGAAATGTTTACAAAATCCATCCGCGAATGGAAATTGGATAAAGACTTACAAGACGAAATAGATAAAGAAAAAACACAGCGGTATAAAGAAAATATGAAAGGAGAAGCAGAGCGCATTAAAGAGAATAATGCAAAACTGTCGGGGAAATGAAATGGAAATATAATAATGTAAACATTAATCAATCACCACCAATTACCCGGTTCAATAC
>JBIOHE010000584.1:0-2301 GCA_044448725.1 Sphingobacteriales bacterium
CATTATCAATCTTTTATCCAATAAAGTTATCAACATATTTTAACCCTTGATTCGCATGTATAATTGGAGTTTACAAAGTAATATGTTTAGTATTTCATCCAGGGATAAAAACCAAAGCTCAAAACCACGGGTAGTTATAATAGGGGGCGGTTTCGGCGGGCTGCAATTAGCAAAAAAATTAAAAAATGCACCTGTTGACGTACTGTTGCTCGACAGGCACAATTACCATACATTCCAGCCGCTGCTTTACCAGGTGGCTATGGGTTCGCTGGAGGCTGATTCCGTTGGTTTTCCCATCAGGAGGATTTTTATCAAACAAAACAACTTCAGCTTTAATATGGCTGAGGTTCAAAAGATAAACCCCGAAAGCAATACTTTAACCACTAATATCGGGACTATTCATTATGATTATCTTGTAATTGCCACCGGAGCAGCTACCAATTTTTTTGGAAATGAGCAAATAGCGCACTTTGCCATGCCAATGAAAAATATCCCGGAGGCATTGAACCTGCGGAGCCTGGTGCTTCAAAACCTGGAAACCGCCCTGGTGACCAGCGACATGAAGGAGAAATTTGCCCTGATGACCTTTGTTGTGGTTGGGGGAGGGCCAACCGGCGTTGAACTATCCGGGGCATTAGCCGAAATGCGGCATTTGATATTAATGAAAGATTACCACGGCCTGAGTAAATACGACATGAGGGTTTACCTTGTTGAGGGCAGGGACAGGTTACTGGCGGCAATGTCGCCACAGGCTTCGGCAAAAGCAAAGGAATTTTTGGTAAAAGATGATGTAATAATTTACAACGACGCGCATGTCGAAAGTTACGATGGTTATTATTTGAAGATTGACAATGGCAAAACCATTAAAACCCGCAATGTAATTTGGGCCGCCGGCGTAAAAGGCGAAATGCCCGGCGGCTTGCCGGCAGAAGCCATTACAAGAGGGAATCGTTTGCTGGTTGATGAAATAAACAGGGTGAAGGGCTATAATAACGTATTTGCGATTGGGGATGTTGCCGCTATGATCACCGATGAATTACCAAACGGGCACCCCGGTGTTGCGCCGGTTGCCATACAGCAGGGTAAGTTATTGGCTAAAAACCTGGTACATTTAATAAAAGGTGAGCCAACCCAGCCGTTCAAATATTTTGATAAAGGGTCCTTAGCCACTATTGGTCGCAACAAAGCCGTTGCCGACTTTGGGAAACTCCATTTCCGGGGATTTTTTGCATGGGTTATATGGGGTGTTGTTCATATTCTGTCGCTTGTTGGTTTTGCGAACAAAGGCGTTGTGCTATTGAGGTGGGCCATGAATTACTTTACAAAGAATAGCGATAACAGGCTGATAGTAAGGTATTTTAACACAGAAACAAGGATGCCGGAGGTGGAATCGAGGTAGAGACGCGATACTTCGCGTCTTTGTTTGCAATCATTCTCAAAGACGCAAAGTATTGCGTCTCTACATTTTTAAGGATTTCATGTAATCAGCAATTTCTTTTTCGTTCGTATTTTCAGCGTGACTAAGGGAATTAATAATATTTTCCTGTTCTTTTTCGGTCCGGTTTTGGCTTAATTTGGCTTTGGCCTGCAGGTCATCTACCACCATTTCGAAGGCGACAATGCCTTTCATCATTTTTTGCTTATAATCATCCGGCAGGCGGTCCCATTGCTTTAAATAATCTGCTTCGTAGTATTGGATCATTTCTTTGAGTAAGGCAGCTTTATTTTCTTCCCCGTCTAACAACACACATTTACCGTAAGCATGAACGGCTAAATAATTCCAGGTAGGTACGTTTTGTTCTTTTTCGTAGTTTTTGGTGGAGATATAGGCATGCGGCTCGGTAAATATTGCCAGTGCATTGTTATCTATAATATCAACCGATTGCGGGTTAGCTTTTGCAAAATGTGCCTGCAAAACAACCTTATCATCAACCTTTTTAACCAAAAACGGCAGGTGGGAAGCTACCGGTACACCATCTTTTACCGAAACAATAGTTGCAAAACTATAGCGCTGCATAAAGCTGATGGCTTCCTGCTGATCGTCAAATTTATTGAATGATGGGATGTACATTTATTTATTGAGATATTGCTAAAAACTAAAACGTATGACTTTGGCCTTCCATTAAACTGGCGTTGTAATTGTCTTTAAAGGCAACCATGTCTGCTACTCGTGTTGCACTTTGGAGCGGGTGCACTCGTTTTGCTTTGAGACAAATTACGGCGATTATTTCTGTATTTGTGAGATCGATTTTTCCTCTGAACAAAGAGATTGAAGAGTGCAACTGTTGAATTGCATTTGTC
>JBIOHE010000585.1:0-2300 GCA_044448725.1 Sphingobacteriales bacterium
ACTGACACAGTTTAAATTACACTCCCTAAAAAAAGGACAGATTCCATATATTATGCAGCTTTTATAATACTCCCTGATGGTTCACTTCCTCATTTTGTACCGCTTTGTGAAGAAAAACAGTTAGCTCAACTTTTAAATAACAAAAACAGTTTATCGTTCTTTGATTTTTATGGAGACGGTATCAGTAACCCTGCTGGCAAAAAAAGTGATACCTTATACGATTTAGTTTGGAGGCCTATGCAACCATTTTTAAAAGGAATTAAAAAAGTAGCTATTTCACCCGCCGGTTTACTTAATCGCATAGCATTTAGTGCTCTTCCATCGGGTAATTATAAATATCTGTTAGACGAATATCAGATAAGGCAATATGGTAGCAGTGGGGAAATTGCCGAACAAAAAAATAATAATGACAGGCCAAAAAGCGGAAATAATGCGGTTTTATATGGGGGCATATTATTTGACCAAACGGATACAAAAAACACATCAAAGAACTTAATTGCGGTAACCAGCAGTTCTTTGCCTTATGAAGTAAAGCGAAGCATAAGTGGAAGAAAATGGGGGCCGCTTCCGGGTACATTAAAGGAAGTACGTGATATTAATAAATTACTTTTAGATAGTCATTTTTCTACAAAAGTAATTACCAGTTCCGACGCTACTGAAGAAAGCTTAAAACAATTGAGCGGTCACTCACCGCAGATATTACATTTGGCAACACACGGATTCTTTTTACCTGACGTAGCCGGCAAGCCTGGAAATTTAAGAAATGAGAACGGCCAACTAACATTTGCCGATAACCCCTTATTTAGAAGCGGCATTATTATGGCAGGGGCCAATCGAGTATGGTGTGGCGGTTTGGCGATAGAAGGAAAGGATGATGGCATTTTAACTGCTTATGAAATATCAAATATTGATTTAAGCAATACTGATTTGGTTGTGCTTAGCGCCTGTGAGACGGCGCTCGGCGACATTAAGGGCACAGAGGGTGTCTTCGGGCTGCAAAGAGCTTTTAAATTTGCTGGGGTTAAAGAAATGCTTTTGAGTTTATGGGATATCCCTGATAAACAAACTTCAGAATTAATGGAACTGTTTTATGCTAACAAGCTTAAAGGTATGCCAAGTTACCAAGCCTTAAACTTTGCACAGCAAATAATGCGGAAAAAATATGCCCCCTATTATTGGGCCGCTTTTGAGTTGATTGAATAGGATTGTTGTTTAAAAAACACTGCCGGGGGGACGACAAACTGTGTGCTATATTTCTATTATGGAATCATAAAAAGACTCTTGACCAGTCGTAATGAATCAATATTTATACACACATACCATTTTCAACGTTTAGGTGGCAAAAGTGCAAGGCGAATTTCACTTCCGCCGGTGCGGCAGCAAGGCTGGCGGCGGAATGAATATAGCGTGATAACACGTGATGTGAGGGAGCCGATTGCCGCAGCTGTGGCTATCAAAGCGAATAATGATTTTGTACCGCTGAGCAGCGCACCGGTTACATCTGATTGCAGCAGTACCGCAACCAGGCAATGTGCTTATGATGTAACAAGTTCCGGTAAAGGCAATATACCTGACCAGTCTTCTTATACCGGCGCTGAAATTGACACCTACGTTTCGCACGGTTGGTTGACACCTGCCTCCGGTTCATCCGATGCATTATACCAGCCCTGATAAATTACGGTAAAACGGCGACCAGGGCTGTATGAACTTACAGCCCTGGTTTTTTATATCTATAAATATTTATCGATGAACGCTTTAAATGCCGCCACATCGATTCTTGGATCCGGCGGCGTAACGGATATGATCCTGCCTGTTTTTGAAATTACAATAAGCGTCGGGCACCCCTGTAAATTATAATGTTTATAGATGGGCGACTCCTGGCCCATGCCAGCCATTAAGTTAATTTCATCCTTACAACAGTATTTTCCATCTTCCAGACTTTTTAACCATAAGTCCCTGTTTCTATCAATACTCATGCTGATGAAAACCCCATTGGGATTCGGCTTATAACAGGAAACAATGGGTTTTAAGCTGGCAGCCATACCAACGCAACCATGACACCCGGTGAACCAGAAATCCCTCACCATTAGCTTACCCCTAAAATCGCTTAATTCATATAATTTCCCCTTTTGATCGGGCAGCTCAAAAGGGAAGACATTCCAGGGAAATCGCTTTTAAAAAAGGAGGCACCTTCGGAGCCCCAAAATGCGTGATCGTTCTCTATAAACAGGATGCTCCTGCGGAGCGATAAGCGCTTGAACGCCCCGACTCCAGCGGAGTCGCGTGTTTATAGATCAGAA
>JBIOHE010000586.1:0-2285 GCA_044448725.1 Sphingobacteriales bacterium
AAGCTAAGCATCCAAACCCAAAACTTTAAACCCGAAAGCATTACTATTTACGATGATGCCGGCAGGCTGATAAATATAATGTCATTTAAAAATGAAATAGACATCAGCGCCCTCAGCAGCGGGGTTTATTTTATGGAGGTTACCGGTATTGAGGGCGTGGTGAGGAAGAGGGTGGTGAAGATATGAGTTGTTCTGTTAATGCCCGTATTCGCTATTCGCTATTTTTAGTTTTTTTAAAACACGCATTGCAAATGTGGTACCCGCTGTTCCGGGTGTTCCGCAGGCTCACTAGGAACTTCCAATCACAGCCAGTCTCCCTATTGGCCTCCGGTTTATTCAAACTGGCCCCAATCGGGTAAAGGATGCGTGAAATAGGATGCTAAAACCTAATTCGTGTGTCAGTCGGGAGTGCGGCTGTCATACGAAAGTTCTACGTCGTGCTTCGCCAGACTTAGAACAACCGGGGAAAGCCAGGCCCACCATCATTTTATTTTGTTACCGGTAAGGTAGTAGGTGTTATTACCCAGGTTCGTCCCATGAAATACATCAATTACCGCTTTGATTTTGACTGGTGAACCTGGTGTAAAAGTGAATGTAGAAGATACAAGAGGGTTAGCATTCATGTCGTTACCATAGTAGCAATCCTTGACGGAACTACATGTGCCGGAACCGTAATCCGCTGTGTAACCGGAAAGACTTTCACGGTTATATCAATAGTCCGTTAGTTTTTTAAGCTGCCATACGGCCAAAGTCAAGGCATTGGTCATATAGCTTTTTTATTTTTCTGCAATTCAGGTCTAAATCTAAGTTACCAAAAATAGTTTCAGTCAATAATTTGTTGTGGTACAATCGTTTAATGGATTGTAAAGAAAAGGATGTTTTATTTTCTTGGGGTACGGATAAATGGTAACAAACCTTTGCAATAGAAACGCTGGTAAGCGACATGTTGAAGTGAAAGTAAAGTTTGTTTGTGCTTCTGGCCTGGCAATCTTCTAATCCTGCGTGTTGCTTGGCATCGCGCAAAAGAAATTCAATTTGGAAGCGCAGGCGGTAATAAGCAAGGATCTTGTCGCCGCTTAATTCAGTGTCAGTAGAAAGGAACACCTCATACCTTTGAGTAGAGGCATCTAATAGATAGACGACCCTTACCTCTTCTTTAAGCGTGACGCAGTAAACAATGGCAGTATAAATTTCGATACCATTCTTTTTATCCACCAACTTCCATTTACGTTTATCTGTCTTCTTAAGATTAATCTTTTTTCCCTTTAATCGCTTCCGGCCTCTGCCTTTTGGCTGGTCTTCTTCCTTAACCGGATAGCACAGATTAGCATCTGAGCGCATCTTGGTTATAATTTGCATACCCGCTTTCTTCAACGGATGGATAAAATCCTTCTTCATAAAATAACCATCTACTACAAGGTAATTGCTGATGGTTTTCAATTGCGGAACTCTTGCTAATAGGCCTTCTACATAATGGGCCACTATACTTTTGCCGTTCCGATCCGTCGTCCCCGGGGTTTGTAGCGCTTCTAAATGAAAGGCCGTGCCGGATTGTATATCAACACAAGCCAGTTCTCCGATTTCTAATCCCTTTAATGTCTGTTGGGCTGTTCCGCTCCAATACCTTCCAAGCCCGGGAGTCTTTTTTCCGCTCTTATAGATGTAAGACGGGTCAAAGGCAATTATCTTTTCGTTCTTAAGATGCTCTGCTAACAATAAATGATTGAACTCGAAAAAATTAAAAAACCGTTCAAAGCCATTACGAATGCTTTGCTCACGGTAATTACAGTATCGAGCAAGGTTCACAAAGTTGTAGCGTCCGCTAATACTCCACCATAGTGGAATAGTGGTGGATATAAATTTTACCATTGGTTTGGTTAGGCCTGTCATCTTTTTTAGTATTGCTGCTATTACACATTCGGTGTATAGGAAAGTGGTTTTTTGTCGCACAACAAAATCAACTGCTTTCCTTTTTTATTTCCCACAACCTCTCTTTTTTATTATCCGCATCTATAAGTTATTTGTGTACTTTTATGGGCACAAAAACTAACGGACTATTGATTAATAAAAATTCCTAAAATTGCCTTTACCTTGCCAACTGGCATTATAATTGACACTTAAACCGAAAACCCAATTAATATGAACGTAAAAGCTGTTTTATTGTTACTTTTCATGTGCAGTATGTCTACTGCTTCTTTCTCGCAGTTTTTGAAAAATCTTGAAAGTAAACGATGTCCTTCAAAAGCCCACTGTTGGAGACTCACCTTCTAGTTGATGAGTATATT
>JBIOHE010000587.1:0-2277 GCA_044448725.1 Sphingobacteriales bacterium
ATATACAACAAAATAGCAAATATCAATACTTTAACAAACCTGCTTCAAATCACTTTCTTAAGTAACAAACACTAAGTACCTTTGCTGTCAAAGCAAAAATTCATGCCCGATAGTCAACAAAACAAAGAGATAAAAGAATTAGGGGCAACGTTGCTGGAGATAGCGATGCTTTTAATGGTTTCGGGGGCAAGTACCGGCAGGATCAGAAACACTATTGACAGGATTTCAACTTCATTTTCATATTCGGCCAACATGTTCATCTCACAAAGAACCATTATGCTGAGCATGTATGATGAGGAAAATGAATGTGTTTTCAATAGTTTAAAACGTACATCCCAGCATGGCATTAACTTCACTACACTTTCCGGCATCAGCCGTATGAGCTGGTCAATTTTAGAAGAAAACTGGACCGTTAAAAAGATAAATGAAGAACTGGACAGGCTGTGCGCCCTTCCGCATTACCCAAGAATAGTTACCCTGCTTTTAACAGGACTGGCAGGCGCCGCTTTTTGCCGGCTCGCAGGCGGAGCTCTTTTGGATATGACGGTAGTTTTTGCGGGAACAATGGCTGGGCTGTTTGTAAAACAGGAAGCCGCAAAACTGAACTTTAATCCTTACTTATGTGTTTACCTGGCCGCTTTAACATCATCATTAATAGCCGGAAGCCTGGTAAAATTCAACCCGGGAACAGACCACGAATTTGCTTTCGCTACTTCGGTATTGTTTTTAATACCGGGCGTACCTTTAATAAACGCGTTTTCGGACATGATTGACGGAAACCTCCAAAACGGCCTTATAAGGGGTATGAACGGGTTTATAATTTCTTTTTCTATCGCACTGGGTTTATTAACTTCAATGGCTATATATCATTTTTAAAAATGGACTGGTTATTATTACTCGAAAAAGGTTTTTGGTTTGGATTAGCGGCTGTTGGTTTTGCTATTCTTTTTAACGTGCCTGTCAGAACTTTACTGTCTGTTTTTATTATGGGGGCATTAGGCGGCATTACCAAAAATTTATTGCTGCAATTTGAAATTAACGTAATTATAGCCTCTTTTGCCGGGGCTGTATTAATAGGGTTTATCAGTATTTCATTTGCCCATAATAAACACGCCCCTCCTCCTATTTTTTCAATTCCGGCGGTTATCCCAATGGTGCCCGGAATTTTTGCCTATCGCATGATGCTTGGCCTTATCAGCCTGGCCGGCAATATTAACCAGGCAACTTATAGCCAGGTACTGTCAGATACTATTCATAATGGTTTAAAGGTAATGTTTATCCTGATGAGCCTGGCTACCGGCGTTGCTATCCCTATGTTAATTACCCGGAAAGATTCGGCCAAAGAGATCAGGTTCAGAAAAGTTAAAACTTAACGCGTTATAATAATTTTCAAACGGCCCGGGGTTTGTTCCCATAAACAGGTATGGCTCTATAAGTTCAAGCTCCATCAGCATTAGTTTACCATCAACTACCAGGCCGTCAACCCGTGCATACAAAGTATCTGTCGCAAATTTGTTTACAAAAGCCGAGGCCTCGTTTATTTGTCCGGGTGATGGTTCAACAACATTAGTGCTGCCCCCATAAGTTTGCTGTACCCTGAAATCGCCTTCTTTAGGAACCTTCAAAACACTATGGCTATACTTTCCGTTAAAGAAAAGGAATGACCACTCACCCTCAAATATCTCTTCCATAAAGGGCTGTACCATAAAACTTTCAGCGCTTAAAAGTACCTTTATTTCGTCTCTTTTTTGGGGGAAATTTCCGGTTGTTACGGTAATGGTATTTTTCGCACCGGCGCTAACGCAAGGCTTTATGATTATTTTTTTTGTTTTAAACTGATCAAAAAGTGGCAAAAGATCTGGTTCCCCGCCTTTTTCTAAAAATATTGTCGGGATTACATTAAGACCTGCCGCGGCTATGTCTTTCAGGTAATGTTTATCACTATTCCATTTTACAGTAGCTGCCGGGTTCAGCAGTTTTACATTTAAGGCTGTAAGTTCATCAAGCCATTGTTCAAAACGCTCAATATGGTTATGATACCCCCAGGGTGATTTCAAAACCACCAGATCGTAATTGCTCCAGTCAATTTCCGGGTTGTCCCATAGCAGGCGCTCAACCTCAATGCCTTTGCCTGATAAAAATAAAATCAATTCAGCATCTTCATCTTTAATAATTTCTATTGATGACTTTTCAGGAACCTTGTAACTAATAAATGCAATTTTCATTATGTGAATATATCCCCCTTAAAACTTATATCAACAGCAATTATAATATAAT
>JBIOHE010000588.1:0-2270 GCA_044448725.1 Sphingobacteriales bacterium
GCCTTGAGCTTATGTACAAGTACCAATACCCCTATTGCCCGCTTGCTGGAGAAAGGAATTAAAAGGCTTGGAAAACCCATCAAAGAAATTGAAAGTGCCGTTGAAAACACCGGTAAGCTGGAAATTTACAAGTTGGAAAAGAATCTCTCATACCTAGGCATTATAGCCGGTATAGCGCCCATGTTTGGTTTCGTAGGAACCATAGCCGGGGTGATAAAAATATTCTACAACATATCTCTGGCAGACAATATCAGCATCAGCCTGATAGCCGGTGGTTTGTATGAGAAGATGATTACTTCCGCCACCGGTTTATTGGTTGGAATTATTGCACACATTGGCTTCCACTATCTGAATGCCATGCTTGACAGGGTCAGTTTCCAATTGGAAAGTACCACGGTGGAATTTATTGATTTGATACAAGAGCCAACTAAATAATGGAGTTCATCATATAATTCATTTAACAGGACTCAATGCAATTAAGACGAAAATCAAGAATGACCTCGGAGGTGAGTACATCATCTCTTAACGATATCATGTTTTTCCTGATGCTGTTTTTCCTAATCATGTCAACGATGGTGGCTCCCTCGGTTATTAAAGTCAATCTTCCAAAATCGGACGCAGGAAAATCAGTGAGTAAAAAGAATGTGGTACTGGCTATTGATTCCAACGCTAACTACTATGTCAACAATCAGAAGCTGGCTTTTGAAGATATTGATACCAAATTAAAAACCTTCGCCAATAAGGACACGACTCAGCAACCAACAGTGGTTGTGGAAGCCAGTAAAAGCCTCCAATTTCAAAAAGTAGTAGATGTAATGAGTGTAATTTACAAGAACAGGTTTAAAATGGCTTTTGGCACTACAAATAAATAGTAAGAATGTTTGCAAGCGATTTTGAAAGTGAGGAAAGGGTGTTCAGGAACAGAAAAACCAGTATTTCGGTTATTGTTACGGTGCTGGTTCATGCACTTTTGTTGCTGTTTCTTATCCTGTCCATACTTCATACACCCATCCCGCCATTTGAGGATAATGCCGGTGGAATGAGCGTTAATTATGGTACTGATGAGGTAGGAACAGGGGATATCCAGCCCTTTACCTACAACCCGGGACCTACAGAGGCAAAATCATCAGCCCCTGCCAAATCGCAGCCAGAGACGAACACCCCAGACCAGGTGTTAACCCAAGACGTTGAACCCAGTGACGTAGTGGTCAAGAAAACGGAAGAAAAACCGAAACACAAACCGAAGGTGGAAGATAAGACCGTTTACAAACCGCATCAAAAGACGGTGAACAATAACGCTACCACTGCCAGTAAAAGCACTCCCGATACAACTCCTCAGCAAAAGGTTGACCCCAATTCGGTATTTCATAAAGGTGCCTATGGCAATCCTAATAACAGCCATGGAGATGGAACCGGAGGGGGCCAGGGGGACCAGGGTAAACCAAACGGCAACCCTGAGTCCCATAATTACACTGATGGTGGCGAAGGAACCGGAAAAGGGCCAGGCCGAGGTGATCTCACTGGCTTTGATTTAAAAGGGAGGTCCATAGTTTATTCTCCCAAACCCGAAAAATGCAATTCTACCGGAAAGGTAGTAATAGGAATAAAGGTTGACAGGAGCGGGAAAGTTATTGAAGCCACTTTTAAAAGGTTTGCATCTACCGTATTCGATGAATGTAATAAAACCAACGCCTTGAACGCTGCCCGGAAAGCTACTTTTAATCCTGACCCCAATGCCCCCGAAATTCAGGAGGGCTCAAAAACCTACATTTTTAAGGTGGAGTAATTTGGTAACCTGCTTTAAATTTTATTACATTTACAGCACCCCCTGAAAGTATCTACACCCATGGATATTTAGTGTTATTCCGTGCGACATATTTTTGACCTTGGTTTTTTCGAGGTTTCGTACAAAAATGCGGATTGAACTCAATGTATTAATTGTAAAAAATGAAAAAAAGCGCTTATGGGTTATATGTACATTATTCAAATTTCAGTGATTGTTGTGTTCGCGGTTTTAGCTTTGGTTTATAGTGTGTGGAGTGATAAGAAAAAGGACCTGAACACAAGGGAGAAAGCGAATTAAAAGAGGTTTCCTCCACTATGGCTAAATAACGCCCCTGTATAATTTTAATAGCTCCCTATCGGGCAGGGTGTTACTGGTTTTTGTCCCCATAAAATAATAGCCGGAAGCCGCGTCAAGGGTTGCTGAATTATTGATGGTGAGAAAGTCGAAGTATTTAAAAATAAACCCGGTGTAGTTTGCAAATAAA
>JBIOHE010000589.1:0-2266 GCA_044448725.1 Sphingobacteriales bacterium
ATCTTATAATCCAGCATATTTTTGAAACCGAATTTCACAGTTCGATCAAAAGTGAATAGTGGAATTCCGGGCTTTATTTTGGTTACAGGGTAGCCGCTGAGTTCTGAAAAACTGGTTTTTACAGTATCCTTTTTTGATGACATTGAACCGCCTAATACTATCGGTTTAAAATCTGATTTCAGGTTCTTAACGGTTTCAAGGGCACAGATGGTCGCTGCCTTGTGCCCTCCATGGGTACCGGGAACCGGGAGCAAAGTAAACACAAAATCGTAACGCGTCCTGGTCATGATCTGGTTCAGGGTACGCTTCACAAGTTCTACATCCCAGGTTGTATCCAAAGGATCCTTTTCATTAGTGGTATATTTGTTATCCATCTGGTCCATCATAAAATAATTCCTGACCCCCAGGATCTTGCCTGCATTCATCAACTCCTGTTTGCGGATGGCAGGAAGATATTTTCTGCCGGTTTTTTCGTCGGTGAGTTCCATACCATAATAGGCTTCCGCAAGTGTGGAATATTTGAAGCCCCCTTCACCATTGGTTATCAAAGCGATATCGACTTGCCCCTTAAGGTCATGGGTTATTTTATAAATCGTGCCCGAAAATCCGGATTCATCATCAGGATGGGCGATGACAATCAGGACTTTAAGGGTGGTGTCCTGTGCTTGAACCTGGGCATTGACCCGGCTGATGATTAGAGAAATCAAACAAAAGGAAACCAGAATTATGACAATATGTCGTCTCATGGGTTTGAGGATTTAGAAATCAAAGATAAGGAGAAAGGGGATTGATGTTGATTAAGTTACTATTTACAATTCGTTTATTAGTGAAAGCGACATGTAGAAAAAGTAGTAAGCAGACGCTAAATAAAAATGAGAAGATATTTTTATTCCGCCCAACTATTAATCGTCAATCCTAAATAACTTAATAATTCATGTTACGCAGTAAAGTAATTAAACTGCGATTTCAGTTGTTGATAATTGATTTAGTTGGATCCAAGCTGCTCTTGTAGCAGTCAGTAATAATTTTGTTTTTAGAGCCTGATAACTTTTGTTATGACTCACTGATAATCTTTCATATTTAACAAATGCCATTATCGAAGCAGTAAAATGGCTCATTTGTGTTTGAATTGTTCTGGTTGGTGATTTTGCAAAACCAGCATTTGACTTGATGCATTTGTGATAATGTTCTACTTTCCATCGTTTTTTATAGATTGTAGTGATCTGTTGATAAGTTAAGTTTAAATCGTCAGAAGCCAGATAAAGCGCACCAGTGCTTCCATCTCCGTTTTTGAAGACTTGTTTAGTTATGAGGATTGGAAAATCCAACCGCTCAATATAAACGGACATAGTGCGCCCCTCCAGCTCTAATTTATTAATACTTACATATCTACCCGCTTGTTTATCTTCTTTACTTAAAGCAACTCTACGATTATCCTTCATCCCAATAATGAAATGCCTTTTAATGACTTTGACAATAAAATCCATGTTTTGTGCAGCACAAAACCAACTATCGGCCAGCACATAACTAAAATCAATGTTGCGGGATGATTGTTTGATTAATTCCCTGAATAACTCATTCTTAGTCCTGGAACTTGTATAACTTATTTTCCCATTCTTGTTTACAACCTGCCTATCCTTTAAAATATATTCAACTCCTACAGGAACGCTTATTTCATGATTATGATACAATGCTGTCATAAAATTAACACCTTTGACAGCTCTTCCAACACAATGATCATAGTGCCAACTAATTAATGTACTTGGATCCGTATAACGCTTTGCCTCAACAGAATCATCTAATATTAAAACACCCTCAGGATCACTGATTTCTTCACACATAGGTTTTACATACTGCCACAATGTTTTAGAATTAATTTCACCCGAGGACAACAGACGTGTTATCATGTCATGGCTTAAATCATTGTCTAGCATATTGGAAAGGCCCGTTGCTGTGATTTGACCAGGGCAGGCAATTAAATAGTCTGTATACAGTTCCATTAAGTTGTTCACATCCATTCTACAAAGTTTAGCCTATTTTTGCGTAACATGAATTAATAACCCAATAACTTAATAACGGTCCTCACGCCGCTTCAATAGCTACGGATATCGTCTCCAGCAGTTCAAAATTGAAGTTGTCTTTTGCCTGGACATAGGATGCACGCGGAATCTGTATGGCGCCGAGTTTTTTCTTTTCGAAATCGGCGGAGAACCCCATAAATACCTTTTCATAACCAAGTTGCCTGGCCCGTTTCAAACCCTGGAAA
>JBIOHE010000590.1:0-2263 GCA_044448725.1 Sphingobacteriales bacterium
ATAATAATCCTAATGTTGTAGCAATAAGCCCGGCAATAACGCTTACGGATATGTATATAAACGTATTAAGCAACTCCCCCCCCTGCAGCATGCTGCGATTTTCGCTGATAAATGATGAAAACGTTGTAAAGCCCCCGCAAAAACCAGCAGCCAGAAAAATACGGCCCTGCGGCGACAGCACATTACCCTTATCGGCCAAACCAGCCACAAGGCCTATTATAAAGCAACCAATTAAATTTACATATAAAGTTCCATAAGGAAAAGTTGAATCAACCCGTTTTTGAATAAACTGCTGCAATAAAAATCTTCCAACGCCCCCAATGGCGCTGCCGGCAGCTACATATACTATTGTTTTCCACATATTATATTGCGAAAATAGAAAAAAGGTTGAAATAACGACTACCGTACCGATGCATAGTCCGCTAAGCTATTTTCTTTTGAAAATACTATTTGCCAGAGGTTGTTTTTCCTGGCCCTGAATGTGGCGGCGCTGGAGCATAAATAAAATTTCCACATGCGGTAAAATTGGGCATTGTATTTTTTACTCAACTGGGGCCAGTTTCGCTCAAAATTTTGCAGCCAGGCCATAATGGTAAGGTAATAATGCCTGCCGAAATTATGCCAGTCCTCTATCCTGAATTTCCCGCTTATGGCTTTGCAGATCTGTTCAGGCGAAGGGATCATGCTGTTCGGGAATATGTATTTATTGATCCAGGGGTCAGTGTTTTTTACCGGCTCGTTTCCGCCGATGGTATGCAGCAAAAATATACCTTCGTCTTCAAGAAGGCCTGACACGGCAGCCATAAATTTATCATAGTTTTTATAACCCACATGCTCAAACATGCCGACTGATACTATGCGGTCGAATTTCTCATGCATGTCCCTGTAATCCTGTATCCTGATATCGACAGGCAGGTCATGGCAGTTTTCAACGGCCAGTTTTGCCTGCTCCATGGATATAGTTATTCCTGTAACAGATACATTATATTTTTCGGCAGCGTATTTAGCCAGGCCACCCCAGCCGCATCCTATATCAAGCACCCGTAAACCGGGTGAAAGTTTTAATTTCCGGCAAATCAGGTCGAGCTTGTGCTCCTGGGCTTCATCAAGGGTGGATGCATTTTCCCAATAGGCGCAGGAATACATCATCCACTTATCCAGCATCGATTTGTAAAGGTCGTTCCCGGCATCATAATGTATTTTAGCAACTTCCAGTGATTTAATTTTGGTTTGCAGGTTTAATATGGAGGCTTTTGCGATTTGAAAATAAGTCGTAAAATTATTCATTATCCGTTGCTCAAGATCAGCACGGAAAGCACGGAAAAAGAACTCTTCCAGCTCGCCGCAGTCCCACCAGCCTTCAATATAAGCTTCACCAAGCCCTAAAGAGCCGCTTCGGAGGATGCGCTGGTAAAGTTTTTCGTTATGGACCTGCATATCCCAGGTATTTGGTCCGTTAATTTCAATACCGGAGCCCTCCAGTATGTGAAGTATTGTTTTCTTATAGGAATCCATTAGCTTAAGATTTAGTAAAATCCAACAATCAAAACCCCAGATAAAACTAATAACAAGCAACTATTTTGCTATACCCATGGCATATTGTATGCCGCCTAAAAGATGTTTCAAATACAAAGGATCAGCATACGATTCATCCGTATGGCCAAGTGCTGTATAAAAAGCCCGTCCGCCGTCATATTCATGGTACCAGCTCATGGGATGATAATCGCCATTTGCACCTCCCGTATAACTCTTTTCATCAATAGTAATCAGCACATGTAAACCCGGCGCTATCCATTTAAAATTATACCACTCATCAAGCCTTTTCCATTCGGCAGGTAAATGTTTAGTGGCAATAAAGTCAGGATTAACAATATGAAGCGTTGCAACCTGCTGGTGGTCCGGGTGATTTTTAAAATACGCCCCTACCAGGTTACCGTACCATGGCCAGTCGTACTCGGTATCGGTAGCGGAATGCACACCCGCAAATCCCCCGCCGGCGCGGATATATTTTTCAAACTCGCCTTGCTGTACATCATTTAAAACATCGCCGGTTGTACTTAAAAAAATCACAGCCGCATATTGTTTTAAATTATCATAAGTAAATTTCTTTGAATCGGTGGTTGTGTCCACATCAAAGTTATTCTCTTGTCCAAGTTTTATTACAGCTGCTATGCCAACCGGAATTGAGGCATGGTGCCAGCCAACGGTTTTGCTGAAAATCAGCACTTTTGGCTTTGCAGCAACGCTTAGGCCTGCTACAAAT
>JBIOHE010000591.1:0-2263 GCA_044448725.1 Sphingobacteriales bacterium
ATGAAAGGTTTTTTAAATAACCATGATAGGGCGTTGAAATAATAAGCTCGCCTTTGTTATTTAAGGCTTGTTTACAAAAATCAATAAAGCCCGCCGGGTCATATAGATGTTCAATTACTTCTGTCGATATAATAGTATCGAAAGGAAGGTTTTGCAGCTCTTCGGGCAGTTTGCCGGTTGAAAGGTCCTGGATAAAAAACCGCGATGGGTTGGCCTCTTTGGCGATGGTTATCCCTTCCGTCGAGGCATCAGTTCCGTAAGCGTTATAGCCCTGCGAAATGAGGTAATTAACCAAATAGCCGTTACCGCAACCCAAATCTAAAATGCATTGATTTGCATTTTTATTGAGCAGCGAAAGAATAGGCGCTTGCAGGTAATTAAAAGTATGAGCAGGCTGACTGTTTGGAAAACCATAATCTTTATATGCTGTCATATTTTAATCTTTGTTTTGTACAGGTCAATATACTTTTTTACAAGTTTGTCTTCGTTAAAATCCTGATATATTTTCCCTGGGGCATTTTGCCTGATCCGCATAAGCTCAGGCTTATTCTCTTTTGCAATCTTATTTATTGCATCGCTGATGGAAGCCGGTTCTGTATGGCATATCCAGCCAAAGTTATTTTCCGCCACATAGCCGGCCAGGCCCACCTGTTCACTTATTAATACAGCGGTGCCGACGCTTAAACTTTCAATCACCACATTCCCGAAGTTTTCATCATAAGATGGCAGCACAAAAAGATCATGATCATGAAGCAGGTCGAATTTATTTTCGTTGTAAAACCCAACCCAGTTTATTTTGTTATCAATATGATTGTTGACGGCAATTGTTTTTAAATACCCGATATAATTTTCATCACCATCACCTGCGATAGTAAGCCGGAACGGAACAGAAACCATTGGCAGGGCATTTAACAATAGATCGAGACCTTTTTTTTCTTCTATGCGCGAAAAGAAAAGTAATTTAAAAACGTCTGATGGTTTAGGTTCCGGATATTCCCTTTGGCCGGGAAGCTTCACAAAATTTGGTGTTATTGAGATGCTTTTCGGGTGAATAAGATGCCGGACGGCTTCGTATTCTCTTTTGGAGGTTACGTGTATGTGGCTGCGATTGAGTAAGTACCGCCCAAATAAACTATGAATAAACCATTTTTTACCGATATTTTTATTTTGAAACGAGTAGCTGCTCAAAGTGCCCCGGGGTGAAATTACAACCGGCACTTTACGGATCAAAGCTATCAGGCAGGAAAATAACGACACCAGGTTCCACCATGCATGAATGTGTATGATATCAAAACCGGGGGCCTCTTTCCACAGTGTGTTTAACAGCGTAGGGGAAAGATGCGTATGATCTTTGGTTATCCTCCTGAAATAGGTTACAGCAACCCCGTCAACATCAACCGTTTGACCGGGAACTACCGGCAACTCCGTTTTCCCGTTAGCCGTTGTGGCAAAAACCTTTATCGAAACACCGGCTTTTGCCAATTGCTCACTCAGCATGGATACCGACATGGTGGGCCCGCCGTAAACAAATGCAGGTTTATATGCCGCACATATTTGTAAAACTTTCAAACCTTTTTCAATACATTAACAGCCAATAATATGCGCTGGATAACCAGCATGCTGACGTAACTCCAAAAAACAGAATTGACAATAAACTCAAAACTAAGCCCCCGCCAAAAAATCTGGAATAGTCCGCTGAAAATAAGCGCCGTACCCAGGATGTACCCGCCAAAAAGATGCTCTGCTTTGACACATATCAATTGCGCGATAGCACCGTATAAAAACAGAGCTATGAAAATACCGATTGTGCCGCCGGACAGATAAGCGTCAACAATAAAAGCAGGTTTGGCCGAAACATTCGATCCTCTCCTGACTACCCCGGCATCGTACACGCGTTCCATTACCAGTTCCTCGGTACTTGGTTTATCGGACCAAAATGCACGGGGAATAACCGCGATGGCTGATTGTTTTAGCAATTGAAAACCATAGAAATCAACATGTGCCGGGGTTGATTTTGCAAAATCGGTAAACATATCCACTTCACTCAGCCGGTACACTAAAAACCCCCAATTGCTATTATCCCCAGACTGCTCATTTTTAATCGTAGCATCAAGAGCGAGCTGGTAAGAATCTTCGGCATCCACACCTCCTCCCCAGTTATTCTCCCGGAACACTGCATTATATGTGGGAAGAAATGTAAACAGTATTAATAATATCGGCACAAAAGTTAAAAGAACAAGCTTTTTATAATTAGGATATAAAA
>JBIOHE010000592.1:0-2263 GCA_044448725.1 Sphingobacteriales bacterium
TGCACCGCTTCCAGCATATTTACGCATGGTTCCTCTATTGCCTGCTTACCCTGCAATGGGTAACCTACAAAGATTACTTCCTGCTTTTCCAGTATGAAAAAAGGGGATTGCTTAAAAAAGAAAAGGTTTCGCTGAAGAATGCCTCAATTGAGCTGAGCATTTATAAAGTCATTTACTTTGGTTATGTGCTGGTTTTACCGCTTATCTTTTCGGGTATGCCCTGGTATTCAGTTGTTGCCGGGTTTATGATATTGCATTTTACCGCTGGGCTTGGCCTTTCCTGTATTTTCCAGTTGGCACATGTGCTGGAAAGTTCTGAATTCCCGCTTCCATCTGAAGACCGTAAAATGGAAAATAACTGGGCTATACACCAGTTACTGAATACCGCTGACTTTTCTCCACGCAGCCGGATCATGTATTGGTTTATCGGCGGGCTTAATTACCAGGTAGAACATCATTTGTTCCCGCATATATCGCATGTACATTATCCCAAGATCGCAAAGATTGTAAGGAGTACTGCCCTGCAATTCGGTTTACCCTACCAGGTGATGCCGAACTTTGTTGTGGCCCTCGTAGAGCATGGAAAAATGCTCAGGAAGATGGGGAGGGAGTAGGGCAGTTGGCAGTTTACAGTTGGCAATTTACAATTGGCAGTTTACAGTTGGCAGTTGCGAGTAATCATTATGCAGTTGGTTTCATGAACAAGCTGTAATGGAGTAATATTTCAGTTATTGCGCCCTGATTGCCGCCATTGCAGTGAAAACGGAGACATGGCCGGGAAGGAAATGAAAATCAGGCCAGGCTCTTTTTCCTTGTATGCTTTACTCTTTTTTTGGGTTCTGGTTTACCAGGATGTGTAGCTTTGTAATTACGTATAAATTCGCTGATCGCAACTCTTTCTTCATTGGTCAGCGGTTCGCTTTTAATTATAAAATCCACTCCTGCAGGTTCTTTTATGTGTGCCATAGTTTTATGTTTTAAAGTATTTATCAACTAAAATCTGGGCAGATTCCTTTGGTATAATCATACGATGTCCGCCAAAATGATATGCACCTAATGTTTTTTCGTAGTGATTTATCAATTTAGTCTTTGCAGTAAAAGCAACAAATCCATCAAACCCTTTCTGGAATGAAATTTTACAGGCATAAGCGACTAAATTTCCTGCTACTCCCTCATACAGTTTATTGCGGCCAATGTTAAATGGGGCGCTTTCCAATAAATTCATGAAAATATGATCGGCTTCATTTGTGAGGCTTAGCAGCCCCTGAATAATAGAAGGGTTATTGACTATTGTGAGTTTGTACACTTCTTTTTTATTATCAGCAAGTTCGGTTTTCCAATTAAATAACCAACCTTTTTTCTTTGTGACCTCATGTGTGTCTTTTATGGTAAACCGGGACACTTCTGTTGGAAAACTATCTCCAGAAATAGTGTTTTGAACAGAATTTGTCAGTTTATCAATTTCAAAACCAAGCAGAATATTTTGATTTTTTTTCACTATTCAAATATACGAAAAAAAGAGGAAAGGGAAGCATTTATAAGCGGTTGTAAGGGGCATAAAAGGTATTTACAAATGTGCTTTCTATATTGTTATTGCTGTTGAAAAACGGAGACATGGCTGGCGTAATTTGTTTAAAGTTCCGCTTTTTTGATGGCTTTGAGTTTATTCTACTGTCTTGGAGCGTGATGTGCATCTCCTCCTTCAATTTCTTTAATGATCTGATTGCATAATTCTTCGGAAACAAATTTTCTTGCTGAAAATTCCACCTGGTCAACATCGCCTGTGATATAAGGGTCCTCACCAAACATCGCCCACTGTGCAGATAGCTTACCTGCCGTAATTCCCGCTTCATAAAAACTCTTTAAACTTTCTATCGTTATCTCTTCACAAGTTTTTATTGCTTCTTCAAGCGTCGAATACGAGCCAGCGTCATATCTTTCGCTTTCGTCCATATAATGATAATTATCATCAACCTGAACTGTATATTTCTTATCCATTTTTCTCCGGGAGTATTTTGGAGCTAAAGTTCGTACAGGTTTTTGGTAGTTCAAAACTGAATTTCTATGATAGTACGTTTTTCGCACTTTCATAGACTTAAGTTAGTTGGGATGGAAAGTATTTTCCGGTGTTGCAAACGCAGTGCCATCCGCTTGGATGTCTTGAGACCACTTATTCTTTCGCAAAATAAAAAAACGCCCCCAATCAGGAGGCGTTTATAAAATCATTATATCTCTAAAATCAGTTCAGCCCTTTCCCATGGCA
>JBIOHE010000593.1:0-2262 GCA_044448725.1 Sphingobacteriales bacterium
CGCCCCAGTTGTCAAGTTTTTAATTTAATAATGTGTTAATCGTCTCGTTAACAATCAAGTAAGCAATTGCTACAGGCCTTTTTGCGTGAAAAATGCGTTAACCTTTTTATTAAACTCATCCGGATACAACCTTAGGGTGGCATGCCCCGAATTAGGCAACACCCATAAGAATGCTTTTGTAATATTTTTATAAATCAAAACGGTATGCTCCACCGGGATCAGGTCATGGTCGCCGCAAATGATCAGTGAGGGACAGTTTATTGCCTTTAATGCAGATAGCGGGATATTAGGTTGAAAGTAGTCGAGTAAAAATATTTTCCAGTCGTTTTTCTCTTTGGCGGTTGTCCATTTTTTATTTTTTTGTTCGCCGTATTGTTTCTCCATATCCTTCCATAAGGATGGGATCAGCGCGGTAGAATCCGGCCATAAATTTGCACCGGTCGATGCCAGTTTAATCACCTTCTCCGGGTGCCGCATGGCCAGCACCAGCGCATTGATACCGCCATCACTCCAGCCTATCACATAAGTTTTTTTGATGTGCATACTATCCAGTAATACGTTAAAATCATCGGCCATCATTTCAAAACTCAGCGAATCGCGGGAATCAGTTGATTTACCATGGGCGCGGCTGTCAACAGCAATAACTTTATATCTTTTCGCGAAATAAGGGATGGTTTTATCAAAAGCCTCAATACTGCCGCCGTTACCATGTATCAGCAAAACCGGTTTTCCCTTGCCGTAAACCTCGCAGTACATTTTAATGCCGCGTATGTTGTAATATTTGCCCGCGGTCGGGTTGTGGCCGTAGGGGATCGGTTTTGTTTGGCTGTAGCAGGATAGGACGATAGTTTGGAAAACGACCAGGAAAAGAATTGCTTTTTTCATGTTTCTTTGGTTTATGATGATCCTTTGTGTTTTTTTACAAAGGCAGCAATAAATATATACCTTTAATTTTCATTTTTTAAATTTCATGAACGGAAAAATCGCCGCAACAGTCCAACCAACAATCACCCACCGAATCAGCTCCATAGTTGGCGGTTCCCTCGGCAACCTGGAAGAGTGGTACGACTGGTATGTTTATACAGCATTCTCCCTGTATTTTTCGGGGGCGTTTTTTCCGAAGGAAAACCAAACGGTACAACTCTTAAACACAGCCGGCATATTTGCTATCGGCTTTTTAATGCGCCCGATAGGCGGCTGGGTAATGGGTGCTTTCGCGGATAAAAAAGGCCGTAAAACCGCGCTAACCTTATCGGTATTGTTGATGAGTATTGGTTCGCTCATGATAGCCGTAGTACCCGGTTACCAACAAATCGGCGTTGCCGCGCCAGTAACTCTGGTAGTCGCACGCATCATCCAGGGTTTAAGCGTTGGCGGCGAATATGGCGCCAGCGCCACATATCTCAGCGAAATGGCCACCAAAAAGCGCCGCGGGTTTTATTCCAGCTTTCAATACCTTACCCTGATTATGGGCCAGCTGATTGCCCTCGGCATACTCGTTTTGCTGCAACGCTTTTTTTTAACAGACCGGCAATTACACCAGTGGGGCTGGCGCATTCCCTTCGGCATTGGGGCAGTGCTGGCAATAACAGTAATGTATTTACGACGCAGCCTGCGGGAGTCTGTTTCGCTGAATGACAATGATAAAAAGGCCGCATCGGCCCGTGGCTCATTAAGTGCATTAATGCAGCATCCAAAAGCGGTATTTACGGTGATAGGTTTAACAGTAGGCGGTACAGTTGCCTTTTATACCTTCACTACCTATATGCAAAAGTTTTTGGTGAACACTTCGGGATTTTCTAAAACCAGCGCTACGCTGGTATCATCACTAACGCTGATGGTTTTTATGCTGATACAACCGCTGTTTGGATTGTTATCTGATAAAATTGGCCGCAAACCCTTACTGATTGCTTTTGGCGTTTTGGGTGCTTTAACCACAGTGCCCATAATGTCAGCGCTAAGCACAACAAAAGATGTCTGGGTTGCTTTTGCTTTGATTATGTGCGCATTAATTATTGTCAGCGGCTATACTTCAATCAACGCTGTTGTAAAAGCCGAACTTTTTCCTGCAAATGTCCGCGCATTAGGGGTTGGTTTCCCTTATGCCGTCGCTGTATCTGTTTTTGGCGGCACGGCCGAATATGTCGCGCTTGATTTCAAAAACTACGGTCACCAGGAATGGTTTTACTGGTATGTGAGCATTTGTATTGCTTTATCGCTGGTACTTTACATTACGATGAATGATACGAGGAAGTATTCGAA
>JBIOHE010000594.1:0-2255 GCA_044448725.1 Sphingobacteriales bacterium
CAATTACTTTACTGCTTTTTTATTTTAAATAAAGATGAAAATCGATTATTTTCGCGTTCTCTTATCTAATTATTTTTAAGTGCCGGATAGCATAGTTATAATACCTACCTATAATGAGAAAGAAAACATCGAACGGATGATCCGGAAGGTATTTTCCCTGCCTCATAATTTTCACGTACTGATCATTGATGATGGTTCGCCTGATGGTACGCAAAACATTGTAAAACAATTACAGTTTGAATTTCCTGAACACCTCTTTCTTGAAGAACGGGCAGGCAAACAAGGGCTTGGTACGGCCTATATCCACGGTTTTAAATGGGCCATTGCGCACGGGTACGATTATATTTTTGAGATGGATGCCGATTTTTCCCATAACCCGGACGATTTAATGAGGCTACGGCAAGCCTGCGTTGACGGCGCTGATTCTGCTATCGGTTCGCGTTATATCAATGGTGTCAACGTGGTAAACTGGCCCATGAGCAGGGTGCTGATGAGTTATTTTGCATCGGTGTATGTCCGTTTCATCACCCGCATCAATATCCAGGATTTTACAGCCGGTTTTATGTGCTATAAACGCAAGGTTTTAGAAACCATAGATCTTAACAAGATCAAATTTGTGGGTTACGCCTTCCAGATAGAAATGAAATACACTACCGTAAAACATGGCTTTAAGCTCGTGGAAGTCCCGATAATATTTACCGACCGCACCCTCGGCACCTCAAAAATGTCAACAAGTATTTTCAGGGAAGCCTTTTGGGGGGTTATTCAGATGAGGATCAACAGCATATTCAGAAAATATCCTGAGGGATAATATTGATTTCGGATTTCGGAATTTCGATTTCGGAATTATTTTTTGGATTTATGATTTAGACGATCGGTGACGATAACACGACAGTATTATTTTATTAAATTTGTTTAAGTAACCGAATCAGCGATGTACACTACATTTCATTTTTCTTCAGCACAAGAAGTAACCCCTGATATTTTGGAGGCTATTAAAATTGCTTTCAGATCAAAACCTATTACCATTACCGTCGAAGAGGAGTTGGATACAACTGCTTACCTAATGTCGAATCCTGCCAATAAAGCGAGCATTGCAAAATCGATCAAACAATTAGAAAATGGTGAGTATATTGAAGTGAAGTTAGAGGATTTATGAGAAAAATCCTTTTTACTGCCGATGCTTTTCAGAATATGCCTGAGAAAAACTTACGAAGTTTTAAAAACTTCGTAAGTTTGGGGTGTTTCCTACGTTGATTGCTTATGTCGAACCAAATCAAACTAATCTCTAAGCTCCATTCTCTAATCACTACTACAGGCAATGAATGAAAATCTCGATCCCGACCGCGAACGCCTCTCCCCTGCTGAACGTGATATAGAAAAAGTTTTACGTCCGCAGGTATTTGAAGATTTTACCGGTCAACATAAAATTTTAGCCAATTTAAAAGTATTTGTACAGGCCGCCCGCCAGCGTGGCGAGGCACTCGACCATGTGCTGCTGCACGGTCCTCCGGGACTTGGCAAAACTACCCTGTCGTATATTATTGCCAATGAAATGGGGGTTGGTATCAAAATAACTTCCGGTCCCGTATTGGATAAGCCCGGCGACCTGGCTGGCTTGCTTACTAACCTTGAAACCGGCGACATTTTGTTTATCGATGAGATTCACCGTCTAAGTCCGCTGGTTGAAGAGTATTTGTACTCGGCAATGGAGGACTTCAAAATAGATATCATGCTGGAGAGCGGGCCAAATGCCCGTTCAGTGCAAATCTCACTCAACCCATTCACCCTTGTTGGCGCTACTACACGTTCGGGATTGCTTACCGCTCCGCTGCGTGCAAGGTTCGGCATCAACTCCCGGCTCGAATATTATGATGCCAAATTGCTGACCACCATTGTGCTGCGTTCGGCATCTATATTAAAAACACCGATCAGCGATGAAGGCGCTTATGAAATTGCGCGCCGTAGCCGTGGTACGCCGCGTATTGCCAATGCGCTGCTGCGCCGTACCCGAGATTTCGCGCAAATAAAAGGCGATGGCAATATTGATACGGCTATTGCCAAATATGCCTTAAACGCCCTGAATGTAGATGAGCATGGCCTGGATGAAATGGATAATAAAATTTTAACCACCATTATCGATAAATTTAAAGGCGGCCCTGTAGGATTAAAAACCATTGCAACAGCCGTTGGCGAGGACGAAGGCACTATTGTAGAAGTTTATGAACCTTTTTTAATACAGGACGGTTTCTTAA
>JBIOHE010000595.1:0-2252 GCA_044448725.1 Sphingobacteriales bacterium
GCTTAAATGAGGTGCAAACAATTGGCGCGCAGGGAGCTACCCAAAAAGTGGCATTGTCAATGTTCCCTATGGGGCCAACTTTAAAACAGGAATTTCCCGAAATAAAGAATTTTACCAGAATCCATTGGGATGGAAAATACCAGTTGACCCAAAATAACAAGCGTATATTTTTGCCGCAGGTATTTTTTGTTGATTCAACCTTCCTTAAAATATTTGATTTTAAAGTAATCAAAGGAGAAGGACAAACAGCATTGCTAAAGCCTCATAGTGCACTAATAACAGAAGAAACCGCTAAAAAATTATTTGGCGATGCCGACCCGATAGGTAAGGTCATTACCCATTATGGCGATGACACCGTTACATTTGCTGTTACCGGGATAATTGCCAACGTCCCTAAAAACTCCCAATTGCAATTTGATGCTTTATTTTCGTTCAGTAGTATTTATAAGCCATGGATGTTTACCAATTGGGGCGGCAACTGGCTGAATACTTACTTTGAGCTGGCTCCTGGAACCGACCCGGCTACTTTAGATAGGAAATTTCCGGCATATTTGAAAAGACACCTAAAGGGGGATGGCTGGAAATATTATAAACTGTTTACCCTTCCCCTAAAAGATGTGCATGCTAATTCTGCTGATATTGGACTCGACTATATTAACTATCAAAAGTTTGATAAAAAGTCAACCAATTTGTTCGCCATTATAGCGCTGATTGTGCTGGTAATTGCCTGCGTAAATTTCATCAATCTTTCAACGGCGCGGTCGGCGGAAAGAGCGAAAGAGGTTGGGATTCGGAAATCAATCGGAGCCTATCGCTTTCAATTAGCTATTCAATTCCTTGGTGAAACGGTTTTGATTGCCTTATTAGCATTGATATTCGCTGTAGTATTGGTTGAACTTGCCTTACCTTATATCAATAACCTGAGCGACCGGGAAATTGCTTTTCCAATATTCAGCAGCTTTAAAGTATTATTAACCCTTTTAGGAGGCACTATTTTAATTGGTATTATTTCAGGTATTTATCCGGCCATTTACTTGTCTTCTTTCCAGGCTTCCAGGGTTTTAAAAGGGTCGGTGCAGGTAGGAAAAAATAAGGGTTTTTTACGGAATGTACTGGTAGTAACTCAATTTGCCAGCGCCATTTTCCTGATGATCGCTACTGTATTTGTATTAAAACAACTTAAGTTTATGCAGAACCAGTACCCTGGCTATAACCGCGACCAAATTGTGAATATTCCTTTAGATGGTGTCACCACAAAAAAATACGACCTGTTTAAGAGCGAACTATCCGGCAGCACTTTAGTATCGGGAGTTACAGCATCGCAGGATATTTTAGGCAGCCATTTAGATCAAACGGGTGTAACGTTCAGGCCATCCTTCGGACCAAAACAGGACCTGGGTACAACGCTGCTGGTAGTTGATACCAATTATCTCAACTTGTATAAAATTAAACTGGCTGCCGGGAGAAATTTCTCGGGTGATAAAATGCCGGATGGAAGGCAATTTATTGTTAACGAGGCCCTGGCCAAAGAGTTATTGAAAGACTATCCCAAAAAGCCCCTTACCTCGCTGATCGGGCAGAAATTTGGTTTTGATTCCCTGGGGACGATTACCGGCGTTGTAAAAAATTTCAATTTTAATTCCCTGCAATATAAAATTGAGCCCATGTTTTTGGTGAGTGCAAGGCATTGGGGGTTCCGGGATGTTTCTGTCAGGATCAACGGGAATAATACCACCGCGGCGCTTGCCTTTATCAAATCGAAATGGAGTAGCGTTTACCCGGATTACCCATTTGAATACCAGTTTTTGGACGATCATTTTAATGAAGTTTATAAAGCCGATAACCAGGTGAGCCAGATTGTTGGTATCCTGGCGGGACTTGCCATTTTTATATCCTGTCTGGGTTTGTTTGGCCTGGCCTCTCATTCAGCTGAAAAAAGGATAAAAGAAATTGGAGTGAGGAAAGTTTTAGGTGCATCGGTACAAAACATCACATTATTGCTCGCGGGAAATTTCCTGAAGCTTGTCATATTTGCCAACCTGATCGCCTGGCCTGTAGCCTGGTATGCCGTACATCATTGGCTGCAGGGCTATGCTTTCCGCATCAGTATCCAGTGGTGGATATTTGTGATAGCCGGTATTGTATCTATACTGATCGCTTTTTTTACAGTAAGTTTCCAATCCATTAAAGCGGCGGTAGCTAACCCTGTGAAGAGTTTGCGGAGCGAGTGAGGTTGTCTGAATCAGAATTTA
>JBIOHE010000596.1:0-2251 GCA_044448725.1 Sphingobacteriales bacterium
ACGACTGTAAAATCGTGTTGATACAGCAATATCTGTAACCGGGATACCAACATGCTGTAGTTTATTGATGGTGATTGGCAGCTTATTTTCCATTATATTTTACAAATTAAAATCACTATCAAAACAAAAAAGGCCCCGTTAAACCGAAGCCTCATTTGTTATATTTATTTCATAACCAGGCTATTTCAGATTTGACAACTTTTCAAATTTGTCAAATCCTTTCACCTATCACCTATCACCTTTCACCTATTTCTTCATCACAATCCTCACAATATCGTTCCCAAAAACAAATACCATCAGGGTTATTAATATTACAAAGCCAACAATTTGCGAACGTTCTAAAAATTTATCGCTCAGCGGTTTGCCTTTTATCATTTCAATTACTAAAAATAACGCGTGACCACCATCAAGGGCCGGTATAGGCAGCAGGTTAGTAAATGCAAGTACCATTGAAAGGACGCCTACAAGAGTCCAGAAATGGATCCAGTCTATAGTTGAACCAAACATGGTTGCTATTCTTACCGGTCCGCTGAATGCCTTATTGGCCTTAACCTCACCTTTGATCACTTTCCCCAGCCCTTTTGCATCATCTGTAAATGTTCCCCATGCTTTGGTTGCGCCTACAGGCAACGATCCAAAAAAGCCGAAGGTTAACTTTTTCTCATTTGGAATATCCCATTTAGGAAAAAATCCTAATGTGCCATTTTTATCAACCTGCGCGGTGCTTTGTATCAGATTTCCATTTCGCTTTATCGAGAGCAAAACTGACTTGTTTGCGAATGATCCGATCATTGGTTTAAATTGATCAAAGAAGGTAACCTTAGTTCCATTTACAGCAATAATACTATCGCCAACTTTCAGCCCAGCTTTTTTAGCATTGCTGTTTTGTACTACAGAATCAATAGCGAATTTTGAACGCGGCACACGGCTGATAAACTCGTCAATGCCCAAATCAGATAAATCGTTCAATATAGAAGTAGGCACTTTAACATGCAGGGAATTGTCACCCCGCAGCACGGTAAGATCAGCATTGCCCATTATCACTTCGGGACCGGTAAGGTCTTCAAACCGAACTACAGAATGTCCGTTTATGGCGGTGATTTTATCGCCGGGCAGCAGGCCCATTTTTAAACCGATTTTACCCGGTACAATGCCGTACTTTATTTCCGCATTCGGGATATACGTTTCTCCGTACTTTATAGTTAATACCCAGAAGATTATTATCCCAAGCAGAATGTTTACAGTAATACCACCCAGCATTACAACCAAACGCTGCCAGGCTGGTTTTGAACGGAATTCCCATGGCTGGGGCGGCCCGGCAAGTTGCTCGGTATCCATCGACTCATCGATCATCCCGGCAATTTTTACATAGCCGCCGAGAGGGAGCCAGCCAATCCCATATTCAACTCCTTTATAGTTAAATTTAAAAAGGCTGATGCCCCAGGCATCAAAAAAGAGGTAAAATTTTTCTACTTTGATCCCAAAGGCCCTGGCAGCTAAAAAATGGCCAAGTTCGTGCAGGATTACTAAGATTGAAAGGCCAAGAATTAACTGGCCAACCATGATCACTATACTCATTCGTTCTGTTATATTAAAATTGTAATGCCTTTAACGGCATTTCGTGTATTAAATTTTGTGCAAAGATGCGTGTTTCTTTATCAGTATTCAAATAGTCATCCAAAACAGGACTCCCTATATAGGGGATTTGTTGCATGCATTCCTCAATTACCCTGCTCATGGCCAAAAAACCAATGTTTTTATTTAAAAAGCCGGCAACGGCTATTTCGTTGGCTGCATTAACTATGCAAGGCATATTGCCTCCCTGTTTCAATGCTTCGAACGCTATTGCCAGGTTGCGGAAAGTTTTAATGTCCGGTTTTTCAAATGTTAATTCCGGGTAATTAATAAAGTCTAATCTTTTAAAATTGTTTTTTAATCTTGCGGGATAGGACAGGGCGTATTGAATCGGCAGTTTCATATCGGGCAGGCCCATCTGCGCTTTAATTGACCCGTCTTCAAACTGCACCATAGAATGAATAATTGACTGCGGGTGTACAACTACATCAATCTGGTCAACTTCGAGATCAAACAGCCATTTAGCCTCAATTACCTCCAGGCCTTTATTCATTAACGAAGCAGAGTCGATAGTTATTTTAGCGCCCATTACCCAGTTAGGGTGTTTCAGGGCATCTTCGCGCAGTACTTTAGCCAGGAAATCAAGATCCTTGCCCCTGAACGGGCCGCCTGAGGC
>JBIOHE010000597.1:0-2240 GCA_044448725.1 Sphingobacteriales bacterium
ATATTTAAGATTAATTTTCGTTTTACTGAGCCAGAGGGCAAATAGGGCAATGGCAATAAAAGCCAGGTTAAACCATATATGCTGTGCCCAGCTTAATTTTTCAATGGCGCCACCGCAATGAAAGGGTAACTTTTTCGCCCAAAGTACCATACTTACTATGTAGCCTGTGAAGAGGGTCATCAATCCTGTAAATCCATAAAGGCCCCATTTGTAAGTTTGTGGTATGATTAGCAACAGTGAAATCAAAACTTCTGCAGCCGGAACAAGCCATGAAATATAAAAGGCATAGCCCCCTATAAATGTGACTCTTGATAAGCCTTTTAAAAACCGGACATGGTCTGCCCATTTGCTGTGGGCTGTAGATAAAAATAAAAATATACAGCTTAAACAAATGAGGAAGAAATTCAGCAGCTGATCTTATGGGAGATCACTGAAAAATCTGACATGATGAATAGTGTTGGAAATGCAAAGGAAAGTTTGGGGGAAGATTTTTTTGAATTGACCGACAGGTATTTCAAAGGTTCGGATGTGAATTTTCATGCAATTGCGGCTTTGCTGGTATCCGGTATCTACTATCTGGTTTTGCATGCAAAAAAAAATAAAAGCATGCAGTGCGGCATTGACGTCAATACAGAAGAAGGAAGAAATGAAATACTGAAAGCCATCCGCCATATCATTAAATGGTCGTTCGCGGCCGGCAAAATAAAACAAAAAGAAAATGGCCTATAGTTTTTAAAAGGTGTGGCCGACTGTCAGTCCTGATCGGACCGTGTTTGTTAATTGTCAAATAAAGTAACGGATATGAACGAACTGGGGCAAATGGAAACCTTTTTAAAAGAATTTTTTGAAAAAGCGCCCGCCGGGAATGAACCGGGCGCATTTGCTGACGCATAGAATTATATCATTCAGGAGCGGCAAAACATCATTCAAAAAATATGGGCGGCTTCGTATAGTTTTCAGGGAGATCCCAATAAAATCAGGTTATACATAGAACATTTACAGCTTGAAATTACGCGTCTTTCAGATGGGTATTACGAATATTTGCAGTCCCAGAATAAAGGATCGCCGGTATCCGGTTTGATTAGCCTGCTGCTTTCAGAATTGGATTTAGTTTACAGGTATCTTTCAGAAAATTTCAGGCCTTTTTTTAATGACCGGCTGAAGGTACATCAGGCACTTAAGGAATCTTATATCCCTTTCATCAACAAGATGTCAAAAAAGATAATCTCGCTTTTGGCGTCAGGCGGGGAAGACAATGGTTTTATACTTCTGATCCAGGACTATCTCTATACATTATCAAAGCCGGGATACCACGAGATTAAAACAAGCGGTGACCTGGATTACCATATTAACTTTATTTCGGCTATTCATAAATTGGTTATTGAAAATCCGGGACCGGATTTAAGCCTGAAACTATTCCGTGAACTGATCTATTTGAATTTCAATTGCCTTCCCGTTATCTGGTTTTATATTGACCGGATACAAAAAGATTATGACCAGATAGATTTCTACCAGGAGGAATTGGTCAATACGATAGTGGATCTCAGAAACCTGCAGCGTCCGGAGGGGGTGTTCGAAAAATTTCCCGCACGGGGAAAACTCCATTTTGTAGAGGGAACAGGATCGAACTTCTATCTCATTGACGGAGGGATGTCAATAAACTTAATGTAACAGGGCTTATTTAGTCCAGGCTTAAATTATCAAAGGTTATAAAAAAAATTTGAGACAATTTTGTTTATGCACTTGCCAATAGTACTAATTCAAAACCGCCTTGTTCAAATGCTCATGATAGTCAATAAGTTTCAGCATTACGTTAATAGCAGTTTCATAATTTTTAGCGCCTACTACTTTTTTATATTCCTCCTCCAGCATCATCATTTGATTTTTGATGTGCCCGTAAAACTGGATACCGTCGTCGGTTAAGTATAACATCATCGAACGTCCGTCAAAGCTGCATTTTTCGCTTTTTACAAGTTTAAGTTCTTCCAGTTCTTTTATAACTTTACTGGCAGCCTGCTTGGTAATGTTCAAATTTGCGGCAAGCTTACTATTTGAAATACCTTTTGTGCCTATGCTCATAAATAGCGGTATATGCGAATTATTGAAGCCATCGAAATGAGCATGGCAAAGTTTTGAGCAATACCACTCATCCGAAAGCCGTTTCAAAAGGTATAATAACCTGCTGGGCATCCTGGTTGATTCCTCGTTTAACATGATCTTTTTTATTAATGTTTAAGTAG
>JBIOHE010000598.1:0-2239 GCA_044448725.1 Sphingobacteriales bacterium
ATTATGAAATCGTTAATAAATTGTGTCTTTTTATTTAAATTTGATAATATATCTTTTTCTATTTTGTTTTTTTTGATTTTCAACGCCAAAAAAATTCAAATTCAATCAAAAAATAGGCATCGCCCATTTTGAATTAAATTGTAAGTTTGACAATTAAGATCAATTATTTGTCGAATAAATGATGAAAAAGTATTTTGTAACCATATTTTTTTAAATTTCATAATTTTCGCGTTTGCGCAAGACGTTGCCAGTATTAGTCACACCAAAGATTCAATAATTATAAGTTACCGGAATATGCCGTTCTTTTCAGCCAAAATCTCGGCGCCGGGATCATCTTACACTTATCGTCAGCAAAATGAAGTTGTAAACGGCTGCACATTTCAAATCATCACTATCACAAGCAGTAACTTTAAACCTATTGCCTTAAACGGCCTGATATATGCGGGTGATGAGGCCATAGCCTGTGAAAGTGAACCGGCAGACGATAACCTGAAAATTGTGCGGCAGGTTGCCGGTAAAAGCAACAGTCCCTTAAATAATGCAGTATATGAGCGGAAAGACGATTGGTTACTTTCTGTAGATAAATTTTACCCGAAAGTAAACATTGTACCCGGCGCAGATAATAAATATGCGCTAAACGTTAGCGGCTGGGAAATAGTGATCCGTGTTCGTCCGCAGTATTATCAAAAACACCGGGGCCTTGCCTGTTATAACCCCTCAGCCTATACCGTATGGAAAAAGCCCGTGGTGGGCTGGAGCAGTTGGTTTGCTTATTTTGATAAGATAACTGAAGCTGACATAAAAGAAACTGCGGACATAATAAGCGAAAAACTAAAGCCCTTCGGCCTGGAGTACCTGCAAATGGATGACGGCTACCAAACACTTCCTATCGGCCTGCCGCATACCTGGCTGCAACCGAATGAAAAATTCCCTTCCGGTTTAAAAAATCTTGCCTCGTACATCAAATCAAAAGGATTACAGCCGGCAATCTGGACGAATGTTGCCTTCGCCGATTCGGCCGATGCCTATAAAAACAAGGCGCTTTTTGTGAAAGATAGTCAGGGTAAGCCGGCCCGGGGCAATTGGGTAGGCTATGTGATGGATGGCAGCAATCAGCAAACTATTCAGCAATTGATCAGCCCGGTTTATAAAGGATTAAAGGAGGATGGTTTTACCTATATTAAACTGGATGCTTTGCGCCATTTAAAATATGAAGGCTATAATTCCTTTAAAAACTACTTTGCCGCAAAGAATATTGACCGGAACGAAGCCTATAGAAATATTGTGAAGGAGGTGAGGGAAAAAACAGGCAGAGAAAATTTCTTACTGGCATGTTGGGGCATTCGCCCCGAACTGGTTGGTATTGTTGATGGCTGCAGGATCGGGAATGATGGCTTCAGTTATGCCGGGTTAGCTCAATTCAATTCCTATAATAATATTATATGGCGTAACGACCCGGATCATATCGTTCTAAGTGAAAAGGAGGCCTACCGGAGTTGTACGGCCACCTCACTGACGGGTTCCTTGTTTATGCTGACCGACAAGCCCGGGAAATATAAAAACTCAGCCTTAATAGAAGCCGCCAGGCGGTCAATCCCGGTACTATACACCCAACCGGGGCAGGTTTATGATGTTGATCCCTCACGTTCTGCATTGATTGGGCAGGCGGATGTGGAAATGAGCGGCAGCGGGCCGCGCTCCTTCGATGCCAGCGGCAGCACCAATACGGGTTTGTTTGAACTGGAGATTAATAAGCCGTTTGAAAACTGGGTGGTATTGGGCCGTCTTGATGAAAGAGATAAAGTATTGCCCTTAAAAGACCTGGGCCTTGACGCCAATAAAGAATATCTGGTATTTGAGTTTTGGACAAAGCATTTTGAGGGGACCTGTAAAAAGACTTTCATTCCCGGCAAGATCGATACAGGTTTTAATTGCCAGGTATTTTGTTTCAGGGAAAAATTAAACCATCCCCAATTGCTGGCTACCAACAGGCATATCAGTTGCGGCGGGCTTGAGCTATCAGACCTGCAATGGCAAAACAACAGTTTATCGGGCACGAGCCAGGTTGTTGCCAATGATAATTACGTTATTTATATACATGAAAATAAGGATGCTGATTTCAGAGATGTTAGTGTTAAAAATGCCTCTTTGGTAGCAAATGAAAAGGATGGGGAAATCAGGAAAATTACCCTGCTTTCAAATGGTAATGATTTGGTTAACTGGGGCGTAAATTATAAAT
>JBIOHE010000599.1:0-2234 GCA_044448725.1 Sphingobacteriales bacterium
GCGTTCGTTAAAATATAAAACCCGCTTATAGCGTTTAAAAACCATGTTAAATAAAAGAGCCTTATTTTTTATTGCGAAAATCACCCTGATTTACCTCAGTTTTTTAATTTTTGGCTGCGCAAACAGGCAACCGCCGCAGGGAGGCCCAAAAGATCATGATCCGCCGAAATTACTGAAGGCTAACCCGCCAAATATGACCCGTAACTTTAAGGCTAAAGTTATTCAGCTGGATTTTGATGAATACTTTAAACTTAACAATCCATTTACGGAAATCAGCATCAGCCCCACCCCGGCAAAATTACCGGAATATAAATCTCGGCAAAAAAGCATTATTGTAACACTTAAAGATTCGCTGGAAAAAAACACCACTTATGTGATAAATTTTGGCAAGGCTATTGCCGATGTAAACGAAGGAAATGTTTTAAAGAATTTCACCTATGTGTTTTCTACCGGTATCCATATCGACTCGCTGAGTGTTTCGGGACGCGTGATAAATAATGCAACCGGGGAACGGGAGAAAGATGTAACGGTAATGCTGTTCACGCTAAAACAAGACTCGCTGTTGTTTGGAAAAAAGAGGCCGACTATTTTCACGACCACTGATACTTCCGGGAATTTTTCCCTGGACAACCTTCACGCGGATGATTACCGGATATACGCTTTGAAAGAAACAAACGGCGGGGATAAAATTTACAATAACGATAAAGAGCTTATCGCATTCGATAAAAACATTGTTCATTTGACAACAGATATTTCTGGCATCCAATTGAAGCTTTTTAAAGCAACCCCTGAAAAATTCCGGCTGGTTGACAAACGCGTAGATCTCGATGGAAAAATGTTTTTTACGTTCAACAAGAGTTTAGACGCGCCTTCTTTAAAAATAACTTACCCGCCGGATTTTGACCAGTACAAAATTGTGGATTTCAGCAAGACGAAAGATACCGCAACCCTTTTTATGAATAATATGGACTTTGATTCCCTAAGGGTATCTTTTTTAGACAAGGGCAAACCACTGGATACGGTTTACATGAAAAAAGGAAAAAAAGAATCTTTTACAAGGGTGCCTTACTTTACCTATAACATAAATTCCGATTCCCGGCTTAAACCCGGAACTGATTTAATCATAAAGGGAAATTTCCCAATTGAAACTTTTGACCAGTCTCTCATTAATTTAAAAGAAGATTCAACTGATGTAAGTAATTTTACTATACAAAAAGATACCGGGGACACGAGAAACTTTATTTTAAAATACCGTTGGAAACAAACTGTAAACTATACACTGATTTTAAACGAAGGTGCATTTACAGACATTTACGGCGATAAAAACAAAAGACTCCCTGGTAGAAGGTTCACTATAGACAAACCTGAAAATTACAGTCTGCTTACTTTGAAAGTTACCGTGCCCGATACCGGGAAATCATTTATTGTACAGTTGCTCAATAGTAAAAAAGAAATTATGAGAAGCGATGTAATCACAAAAAACACCTCGCTTGATTACAAAAATTATTTAACCGACAAGTACAGTGTAAGCGTGGTGTATGATGATAATAAAAACGGAAAATGGGATAGCGGTAATGTAAAGCTGAAATCGCAACCTGAAAATATCTGGGCCGATCCCGAAATAATAACGTTGCGCCCAAACTGGGAACAGGAAACGCCTATTTCAATACCAAAAGAACCAGTTACTCCTTAAACCAGCCGGAATACATAATGTAATTATCCGGCAAACGTTTAAGCATCGCCCGCTGTTCGTCGGTAAGGGGTTTTATCTTTTTAGCCGGGATACCTGCATACAGGTATCCCGATTCGCATATCGTTTTTTCGAGGACAATAGCGCCGGCAGCAATAATTACAAATTGTTCAACCACCGCATGGTCCATTACTATGGCGCCCATGCCGATTAAAACATTATCGTGCAAGGTACAGCCATGCACCAGGGCATTATGACCAATGGACACATTATTACCTATATTGGCAGGCGCATACAAATAAGTGCAATGGATCACCGCACCGTCCTGTATATTTGTGTTGTTACCTATCTTAATATAATGCACATCCCCCCTGATTACTGCGTTAAACCAAACGGAACAATTATCGCCCATCACAACATCACCAACAATGGTGGCGTTTTCGGCAATAAAGCAATCTGCACCCCAGGAAGGGCTGATGTTCTTAACAGGGAGTATAAGTGGCATATATTTAATTAGTGAATTGTTGAATTAGTGAATTATTGA
>JBIOHE010000600.1:0-2221 GCA_044448725.1 Sphingobacteriales bacterium
ATACAAAGCTCCCGCGTGATTAAATTTTTTAAACTCATCAGCGCGCTCACTTATAATATCGTGGGCATCGAGGATAATTTTTACATCATCAACTAAAAAATTTAAAAAATAACTGCTATGAATGTATTCGATGATAATAGTATCGAAGTGTTTGTCTTTCAAAAAAGCTTTCAGCCGGCGGCCATAACCATTTGAATTAAGGTATTTATTTTTTTCGAGCACATAAAAATCCGCGTTGAAAACATTACGCAACGTGGTTTCGATGTTTTCGGGCGCCGGGCCCGTGTTTACTACGGTTAATTGTACCTGTCGCGACAAGTAGTCTATCAAACTCCAGATCCGCATCCGGTTGCCCGAACTTTTTTCCCAGAAATTAACATCGGTTACTATAAGGACTTTTTTCATTGGCGTGATATGGCATAGTTCAGCTAAGCATTTTTATCAGATTTTTTTCAAGCAAGTCCGGGTCAATAACGTAATCGCCTTCAAAATAATCCTCTTTCCCTGCTGTTTCGCAAACCTGGTGGTAATAATTAATTTGTAATGCCTCAGCCATATACCAAAATAAGGGGCTGGGATGGTTAAGTTCGTTTGTTTTGTTCTTATGCAATTCTAAAAGAGAGGTGTTTTTCCCCATAAAAAGCAAATTAGTTAAACCGGAACCATGTGTACCGACTAAATATTTTACCTGTGAAAAAATGGCAACCTGTTCAAGGAACGTAAACTTTTCGGGGTGAAATATGGTGAACCCATATTTTTTAACGATAGGAAAAACCTCATCTTCATTTATTATCTGCCTGCGGCCGGCGAGCTTCCGGCTTACATACAATTTTTCTATTTTATCAAAAGGAACCTTCTTTTCAGTCAAAACATAATTCCTATAAAAATAGCTGACTTGTTTTAAATGTTTTGCATTATACGAATCGCAAACGGGTTTAATTTGCGGCAGGCAAAGGTTTTTAACCATGAGGCTTTTACCATCGGGGATATAAAATATGTGCTTTATTTTAAATGGTTCAAGTGACCCCATTATAAAATCAGCGTCTTTATAATATTCGGGCAAAACCAAAACAAGATTATCCATCCGGCGGCGCACCATCCACAAACGGAATATGGATTCACATATCCAGTGGTAATAATTAAACCAGGGATGGTGAATTACTAAATAAATCGTATCGTTATCTAAAGTGACCAGGTTTTCGGGATGGTCCTGCACGTCATAATAATATTGGGAAACTTCATTGAGGTAATAATTATGCTGTAGCGGATAATCGTGATGGCATTCCTTTATCAATCCCTTGTTATTCATGCAAAAACCAGAAAATGCCACAAAAACATTTTTTAGCTTTTTTATTTTAACAGGAGACAACTCGTAAGACAAATAAGGTTCATACAGGTATTTATTCTGATCGGCGAGGTTTAGAGGGAAAGGAACATTTACTATTTTTTGCATGCGAAAGACTCCTCCATTAAAATTTAAAACTCATTTACGGTGATTTTAGATTTTGGTTTACGGTATATTTTGGTAGGACTTATGTAATAGGTTTCAGGAATATTACGCATGCCCTTTTTAGGGTTATAAATTCTTTTTAACCAAAACAAATGGTATAAAATCCCTTCAAATTTTCGCTTATAAATAATCCGGCCTTTGTCAAACATAACCTTTCCTGTTACGCCCTCCACTAAAATAAAATCAAAGTGGGCTTTTATTTCATGGTTGCTATCCGCAGCTTTTATAATATGCGTGAAGCTTTCTATTTCTGTTTCAATATTAAAAATTGATTCCCCATCCTCTAATAAAGTGTGTACGAAATTGCATTCATCAAAGCAATAATGCTTATTGCCCGTAAATACCTTTAAATAATCTTTACTTCGTTTAAACAAATTATTCACAAAAGGATTGTTCTTATATAAGGCAAAACAACCGCTTGTATAATCATGCCGGATACTTATAAAATCAAATTCTGATAACAGGTCATCAGTAATGAAACCCCTTATATTTCCATAAATAACATCAATATCACTTTGGCCCCAAAAATCATAGCCTGTCAGCAGTTCCGAAAAAAGCAGGCCGTAAGCAGGTTTAAAATCGCAGAGCTTATAAGGATCTCCGATATTAACAGGAAAGCCTAACTTAATTGCAGCAATGTTGCTAATATCGTTTAGTGTTTTATAAACAAATTTAACATTAGCGGGTAAAGGCTTTAAATACGTATCAATA
>JBIOHE010000601.1:0-2215 GCA_044448725.1 Sphingobacteriales bacterium
GCAAACCATAAGCCGCTTAACTCTAAAGGATCTGCTATTTTCAAAAAAATGCTTGAAGATAAACGGGCAATCCATGAGCATTTGCAAAATGGAGGAAAGCTAACCGATTTAAAAGACAAATACAACTTTGCTTTACCCTTATCCCTTAAAGGAAACAGATAAATTAACTTATCAGTTTATCACCGATCAGGGAATTACATACCTCGTATATTTCCTTGATTATAGCTATATGTTTGAGGATTACCCTTTAATAGCCAGGCACGTTTACACATTTAATATTGATGTTATCGATGGTAATATAAACCGATTGATGAATGATGAACGGATTGGTTTAACCGTGGTTGAAATAATCAGATTGTTTTTTGAAGCACTTAATAATGTGGCTATATATATTTGCGATAGCCTTGACAACAGGCAGCTTGCGCGTAAGAGGAAATTTGATTTATGGTTCTGGAAATATAATGACGGCAGTATTATTAAAGAAGATGAACTCGCGCTTATTGAAGGTGTTAAAGTTTATAATACCTTATTACTGCACAAAGAAAACGAACATTTTGACGAAATTTTAGAGGCTTTTAAAGAGTTAAATGCGCGTGATTATAATAAATGAGCCTAAATGCAATGGTTAAAATAGGCCTCCTTTCCGATACCCACAGCTACCTTGATGACGCAGTTTTTAAACATTTTGAAAGCTGTGATGAGATTTGGCATGCCGGTGATTTCGGCAATATTGAAGTGGCCGACAAACTCGCGGCCTTTAAACCGCTACGTGGCGTTTATGGTAATATCGATGGCGCGGATATCAGGTTGAGCTACCCCGAAAACTTAAGATTTAAATGTGAGAATGTGGATGTATGGATGACGCATATCGGCGGTTATCCCGGAAAATATAGTCCGCAGGTAAGGGGTGAAATATACACTAAGCCTCCGCAGCTGTTTATATGCGGCCATTCGCATATTTTGAAAGTTATTTTTGATAAAAAGATAAATTGTTTGCACATAAACCCCGGTGCAGCCGGAAAACAGGGCTGGCAAAAAGTGCGTACTTTAATTAGATTTTGCATTTCTGAGGAAAAAATCCATACCTTAGACCTTATTGAATTGCAAAAATAGTACGTATTTAATACACTAAGTCCTATGAAAATAGTCAGAACTTTAGGCCAGTTTATCCTCGAAAAACAGGCCGACTTCCCCTACGCCAAAGGGGAGTTATCCCGTTTGCTACGTGACATTGGCATAGCCGCAAAAATTGTTAACCGGGAGGTAAACAAGGCGGGCTTAGCCGATATTTTGGGTGAAGCCGGAACAACCAATATCCAGGGAGAGGGGCAGAAGAAACTTGACGTTTATGCCAATGAGCAATTTATATCGGCATTAAAGCATGGCGGCGAATGCTGCATAGTCGCTTCTGAAGAAAATGATGAGTATATACCGATAGAGTCGGAAGTATCCAAAGACGCCAAGTACATCGTTGCCATGGATCCGCTCGACGGCTCATCAAATATTGATGTGAATGTGGCGGTCGGGACAATTTTTTCAATTTATCGCCGTAAATCAGTCAATGGAAAAGCCACTATCCACGATGTTTTACAAAATGGGACCGAACAGGTGGCTGCCGGTTATGTTATTTACGGTTCGTCGACCATGCTGGTTTATACTACCGGCAAAGGCGTAAACGGCTTTACCTTAGACCCATCTATCGGTGAGTTTTGTCTTTCGCACCCGGATATGAAGATCCCAAAGGAAGGGCTCATCTATTCCATCAACGAGGGCTATTATTCGCATTTCCCTGATGGCGTAAAAAAATACATCAAATATTGCCAGGTAGAGGATGCAAAAACCAATCGTCCCTACACTTCGAGGTATATCGGTTCGATGGTTGCCGATGTACACCGTAACCTTATAAAAGGCGGTATTTTTATTTACCCGGTAACCGCCGGTGCGCCAAATGGCAAACTACGCCTGGTTTACGAATGCAATCCCATGGCATTTATTGTTGAACAGGCAGGCGGCAAGGCAACCAACGGCTACGAGCGGATTTTGGATCTTGATGTAAAAGAACTGCATCAGCGCTCCGCTATATTTATAGGTTCAGAAAACATGGTAAACAAAGCCGAAGAAATGATGGCCTGCTTTTCGCCCCAGCATATTAAAAAAAGTTTTGAAGGTGTGGTGGAGTTGCAGTGAGCCGTTTGGCCTCACCTAAATCCTCTCC
>JBIOHE010000602.1:0-2208 GCA_044448725.1 Sphingobacteriales bacterium
CGAGCTGATCGCCTGGATAATAGGCTGGGACCTCCTGATGGAGTATGCAATAGGCAATATCGCGGTAGCCGTATCGTGGAGTACTTATTTTGTTAACCTGCTCGAAGGTTTTAAAATACATGTACCCGCGTACCTCACCATGGATTATTATTCTGCATTCAGCGCACATCAGCAGGTGCTGGAGTTAACAAAAAGCCATCAGCTTGCTGCTATTACCGACACGATAAGACAAGGCGCTATAGCATGGGATAACGCACCCGGGCTTGGAGGCTTTAGATTGATCGCCAATATCCCTGCCCTGGCTATAACAATCGGAATTACTTACCTGGTATATGTTGGCATACGCGAAACCAAAAGGGCCACAAATGCCATGGTTATTTTAAAAATAGCCATTGTGATTGCTGTTATTGCCATCGGCTTTTTTTATGTGACGCCTGCAAACTGGCATCCATTTTTACCTAACGGCTTTGGGGGGGTGATGAAAGGGGTATCGGGCGTGTTTTTTGCCTACATCGGTTTTGACGCCATATCCACCACTGCAGAAGAATGTAAAGACCCTCAGCGCGATTTGCCGCGGGGTATGATCTATTCGTTGATTATTTGCACGGTACTTTACATTTTAATTGCCCTGGTACTTACCGGTATGGTTAGTTATAAAACACTTGCGGTAGGCGACCCGCTGGCCTATGTATTTAACCAGGTGCATTTAACAAAGATCAGCGGGATAATTTCTTTCAGTGCTGTTATTGCAACCGCCAGTGTTTTACTGATCTTCCAACTTGGGCAGCCGCGCATCTGGATGAGTATGAGCAGGGATGGCTTGTTGCCAAAAATATTCTCAAAAATACATCCGAAGTTTCATACGCCTTCGTTTGCGACCATAGTAACCGGTTTTGTAGTTGGTGTTCCGGCTTTGTTTCTAAATCTTACCATAGTTACCGACCTTACGAGTATTGGTACCTTATTTGCTTTTGTATTGGTTTGCGGCGGCGTGCTCCTATTGCCCCGCGAAGCTGCCAAAACCGGGCGCTTCCATTTACCTTACATTAATTCAAAATGGATTGTCCCGGCCCTGTTTTTAATTTGCGCTTATGCATTCAGGAAAGACCTGGCCGGTTTATTTGACGGAGCAAATGACAAAGATAACCTTCCGCTATACCTGTTTATAATATTGTCGGCCGTATTAACGGTATTTGCTTTTGTTAAAAACCTTTCATTGATACCGGTATTAGGCTTATTAAGCTGCTTTTACTTAATGACTGAACTTGGCTATACCAATTGGGTGCGTTTTTTAATCTGGCTTGTAATAGGTTTGGATATTTACATCAGCTATGGCTACGAACATAGTTTATTGGGGATGAAAATTGCACCCTGGCATAAACTGGCAAAACGAATCAGCCTTATAGGTGCCGTAATTTCAATTTTTGTAGCAATTATTTTTGATACCCAGGGCAGTTTGACAATGAATGTAATATTTGGCTTCCTTGGCTTTGCACTTGGTTACCTCGTGATATACGCAATTGCAGCTTTGTATTTATCGGTTTTTAATAAGAAGGAAACTGTTTAAACGGTACATATTTTAACACGGAAATCTTATGAACATCATTACCATGATTGGCTATTTAGCCGCCTTTGGCACTACGGTTTCCTTTTTGCCGCAGGCTATAAAAACTATCCGGACAAAAAATACAGCAGGTATATCATTATCTATGTATGCGCTTTTTACAGCCGGTACTTTATTATGGCTTACTTATGGTATAATGATCGGCAGCCTGCCCGTGGCAATAGCCAATGCCATAACATTTATATTCGCCAGTATTATTTTGCTTTATAAAGTAAGGTATAAGTAGGGGAGTGAGGTTAACAAAGGTTGTAATAGTTGAAAAGGTTGAAATGGGAAAATTCAGGCTTTCCAACTACTACAACCTTTCCAACTTATTTCAACCCTTACAACTTATTCCAACTCCATCACAGTTGCATGGCAAATGAAAAGCCCGGTGTGCCATTTTGGTAGGTGGGCATTACCATAGTTTTTTTGCCGTATTTGTCGGTGTGGGTTAGTGCTTTACGGAGATAGGGATATACTAAATAAGCCGCTTTGGTTGAAAGAATGCCAAAACCTGCTCCCGCTACAACATCGCTAAACCAATGGTCACGGTTGTACATCCTGAATACCCCTGTCGCAGCGGCAAAAGTATAGCCTACTAC
>JBIOHE010000603.1:0-2207 GCA_044448725.1 Sphingobacteriales bacterium
CTTTATAACCAATGCTTAAAAAAGCTATCTAAAAAAGCAAAAGCCTTCCTATAAGTACTATGAGGTTCCGAATTTATTTTCATTATTAAGTAATACCCGTGATGTAATCCCGAACACCCGGACAGCAATATTGCACGATTGTTTTCACATACAGCATGATTGTTATCACATATTGCATAATTTTTACCCGAAAAAAAAATATAAATTTCTATCTTCGGAGCAATTTATTTTTCCAACTGAAAATCAAAATTTATTATGAAAATAACTGTTGTTGGCGCCGGGGCTGTAGGCGCAACCTGTGCTGATAATATCGCCAGGAAAGAATTAGCCGAAGAATTGATTTTATTAGACATCAGGGAAGGTTTTGCCGAAGGTAAAGCTATTGATATGATGCAAACATCGGCCCTTTTAGAGTTTGACACCAAAATAAAAGGGGTTACCAACGATTACGCAGCTACCGCTGATTCTGAAGTTGTAGTGATCACTTCGGGCTTACCACGTAAACCAGGCATGACGCGCGAAGAACTTATCGGCACCAATGCAGGCATTGTAAAAAGCGTTACCGAAAACATTGTTAAATATTCGCCAAACACCATTATAATCGTTGTATCCAATCCGATGGATACCATGAACTTCCTGACGTTTAAAACATCGGGGTTGCCAAAAAACCGTATAATAGGTATGGGTGGCGCTTTGGATTCGGCAAGGTTCAAATATTACCTGAGCCAGGAACTCGGCTGCTCCCCTGCCGACCTTAACGCGGTTGTTATCGGCGGACATGGCGATACCACCATGATCCCTTTAATACACCACGCTACCTGGAACAGCGTTCCGGTAACCCAGTTATTAAGCAAGGAGCAACAGGATAAAGTGGTTGCAGCAACTATGGTTGGCGGCGCTACCCTGACAAAATTAATCGGCACCTCTGCATGGTATGCACCCGGTGCTGGTACAGCCTTTATGGTTGAAGCCATTGTACGCGATCAGAAAAAACTGATTTCCTGCGGCGTTGCCCTGGACGGCGAATACGGACAAAAAGATATTTCACTTGTTGTACCGGTTGTACTTGGTAAAAACGGCTTTGAAAAAATCCTTGAGTATAAAATAAGCGATGCCGAACAAGCTGAATTTAACAAAAGCGCTGATGCAGTAAGGAATATGAACCAGGTATTGTATGATACCAAGGTGATATAATTGCGTTACGTTTTAGCAATTATATAAAAAGGGCTTTTATCGTTTGATGAAAGCCCTTTTTAATAAGTCTATCTTTGTTTACCCAAAGTAAAGCTTATCGGAACACTATAGGCCACACGAACAGGTTCACCGTCCTGATAACCGGGCTTCCATGGCAGACACAATCTAATAACACGCAAGGCTTCGTCATCACAGCCATCGCCAATACCCCGCGCAACTTTTACGTCAATTAAAGAACCGTCTTTGTCAACAATAAAACTAATAATTACACGCCCCTGGGTTCCATTTTCCCGTGCTGTTGCGGGATATCTAATATTACGGGCAAGAAATCGCCCAAATGCCTCAACGCCTCCTGGGAATTCAGGTACAACTTCAAGCGTTGAATATGTCTTCTGGCCCGATTTATCAATATCCGCACACGATTTCAATTCACCATTTTTATATTGATAAACAGTGTTGACTGTGTCATTCCGTTTTCCATACCACTCCCCTTCTTCAAATCCATTACTTACGTTACCTTCAACATAGTTCTTAAAACGTTCATCAATAAACGCCCGCCATTTACCGTTACCATTTTCAACCAAGACATTCCCGGTTGAATCCCTGCATTCAACACATAATAGCTTTTTATCAACGGTGCGGGTTTTATTGCAATATAATTTACCATTTGGATAATATTCAGTCTCATCACCAACCTGATCGCCGTCTTCAAAGTTTTCAATTTTCATCCTATGCCCGTTCGGAAAATAAGTAATCATAGAACCCTGAAATTTCAAATTCAAGCTATTTGTTATTGAATTGCCAACAAGCCTCGGCTTACCGTTGCGATAAAATTCTTCTACAACGAATAAATTCTTATCAACACTAGTGTCGGGCGGTAGTACCAACAGAAAAAAATCAGCGCTGTCCTTTGTTGAAACAACCCTACCGTAGGTATTTAAAAAATAAACAGTTGTATCTCGTTTCTGCGCGAAAGCCACGTCAAAAACCAATAAACATAAAATGAAAAGGAA
>JBIOHE010000604.1:0-2205 GCA_044448725.1 Sphingobacteriales bacterium
GGTAGCTATTTTCATGTATTAATGGTTAAAATAAGGCTCCGGGCAATTTTAAACCCATTTCCAGTACTTTATTGAAAGTGGTTTTGGGGATTTGCTTAAACACCAAGTAAATATGTGTATAAGAATGTGATATTTGGGCTGCGATTTTTCAAAAAAATCAGATCAATGCTTATTTATGTTACAAAAATATTACATTGCGACAGATTTTTTATTTTTAATCATTTAACTGGTAAACTATTGAAAATTAATAAACCTGATACATCCGGCCTGTGGAAACAGATATGTTTTGAAGACGATCTTAAAGCCTTCGAAATATTATTCCATTCGCTTAATACCAGGTTAATAAAATTTAGTATTTTCTATATCAGGCAGAAAGAAGCGGCAGAGGAAATAGTTTCTGATGTTTTTGTAAAGTGCTGGGAGAACCGCAAAAATTTAGCCGGAATAACAAATCCTGAAACCTATTTGTTCGTGGCGGTTAAAAATCAATCCTTCAATTATTTAAAAAAATATTCCAATATCCATCTGGTTCAAATAGAAGATTCGGAAGAAGTTAAGTTTATAAATACTGTCGATCCGGAAAAGGAACTGGAGCGCAAGGAACTGCATTTTTTATTGGATCAGGCAATCGCTACATTGCCGCAACAAGCCTGTATCATCTTCAAACTTATCAAAGAGGATGGAATGAAATACAAAGAAGTAGCCGAAATTTTAAATATCTCGCCGCGTACGGTCCAAACCCAGCTTTTTCGGGCAATGAAGAAATTAAGCGTCATACTTTCCGAACACAGGGAATGCTCAAAACCCGCAGAAAAGAAATCTGCAGGCGATCTTTTAATGAATTTAACCTTAATATTAATTTTTTGTAAAATATTTTTTTCGGGCCTGTAGGCAATTTGGGTTGAATTATTGTCCTAACTAAAAAAAGGACAGCTTAAGAACCCAGATGGTAAACGAAAGATTTATTGAACTGCTCACAAAAAAATTATCAGATGAGATTAACGCTGATGAATCAGAGGAATTCAATTTTTTTTTATTAAACGATAATGAATGTCGTCAGCAATATAATTTCTTCAAAACTTACTGGGTGCCCAACCAGGAACAGTATTCCAATTCCGATTTATTGTTTCAGCGTATCAGGAAAAAGATCGGCGTCCCTGTGCCCGAAACAGCGGCACCTGTTGAACACGTAAAGCCTGCAGGTATTTTCACTTTGTGGCGAAGCATCGCTGCTATATTTCTTATTGGAATCAGTCTTCCCCTCTTTTATTTTTTGCACCATGGTTCGAAAACATCGCGCGTTGCCAACCTGGAGCTGACAAAAACCCCCAGCCGTGTAAAATCAAAAATCGTTTTGAGCGACGGGTCTGTGGTTACTTTAAATTCTGAAACAACCCTGAGATACCCCGCCGGATTTAGCGGTCAGACACGTGAAGTTTACCTGGATGGTGAAGCTTTTTTTGATGTAGCCAAAGACCATAAGCACCCTTTTATTGTACATGCCGGCAAAATGAACGTAAGGGTTTTAGGTACGGCATTTAATATTAAGTCTTATGCCAACGATGCTACCAGCGAAACTACGCTGATCCGCGGAGCAATTGAAGTTACTATGGCCGACCGGCCTTCGGACAGGATCATACTGAAACCAAATGATAAGCTTATTTTAAAAAGCACGACTTTCAAAAAATACAATTCCGACAGGCATTTGGCTGCTATTAGTACTGATAGTGTAAATACCAATTATGCATTAACCAATCTTACTTATCTCAGGTCAAATGATACAACTATTGTTGAAACATCGTGGGTAAATAACAAACTTGTTTTTAAGGATGAGGACTTTACAGCGCTGGCAAATATGATGGAAAGGTGGTATGGTGTGAAAATAAAATTCAGAAATACAGATGTAAAAGATTACAGGTTTACCGGTGTTTTTGAAAAAGAAAGCATTATGCAGGCGTTAAACGCACTGCAGATGATTGAACCGTTTAAATATAAATTTAAAAATGAAACTGTATATATCTATTAACCCAATTGTTTAATTAAAAATGAGCGTATGAAATAAAAGACCAATACATAACCAAAAAAAAACGGGAATTACCGGACGGCAATCCCCGCGAAAGATGAAGATCTGTTAGTTAATCGTGCAATATTCTCTCGACCAGAATATTGCTATTCAATCAAGTCACCTTTAATAAAGTAAAAGTA
>JBIOHE010000605.1:0-2194 GCA_044448725.1 Sphingobacteriales bacterium
AGGCTGGAGATTGCTGTTAAAACGTGCTTTGACAACTTCCGATATCAAGTATGACGTTGATTTTAAATCATTGAGCGATCAATCGTTTGGCATCGGTGTCATGTTTAACGGAGCTGATAATCAACATGCTATTTGCACGGGCTTGACATTAACATTCAAAAAATAGCCTGACATAACTTTTATGGATAGTTTAACATACAGATTTACATTAATTTATAAGAAGTATGTTAATTTTTAACCTTATAATATTAAGATTATGTCAAATAGCAAATTAAAAACAGTCTTCGTACTGATGGCATTGAGTGTTTTAGCAATCTCAGGCTGCGTAAAAGACACGACGATAATGATTACAAACGACAAAGCGGTAACCGCGAAAGTTAGTTTTTCCAAGGACCTGATTCCTTTGTTTGCTGCCAACTGCGCCATTAGCGGTTGTCACGTTGCCGAGCATCAGGCTCCTGACCTGGAAAAAGCTGTTGCATATAAGTCAATTTCCAATTTGAAGCTATTTGATACCAATACACCTGAAAACAGTATTTTATATCAACGGCTGACAGGAAAATTAGTCCCGGCAATGCCAATGGGCAAAACCACTAATCCATCAAATATAAACAACGAGGTACTTGCATGGATCAAGCAAGGAGCCTTAAATAATTAATAATTAAACAAATGAAATATAACATATTTAAAATTGTCCGGAATGTTGTCCTGGCATTGCTTTTTTCATGGGTCAATTTTAGCGTCGCCCAGGATAGCACTGCTGTCACAACGCCGAAACATAAACCGGTGAAAGGTACCTTCGGAGGCCCTTTGCTCATAGACAACCAAACCGTGTTTATGCCAAATAAAAATGCACTCACAATGACTATCCAACACAGGTTTGGAGATGCAAATCTCTACTCCGATATGTATGGGTTGTTCAATGTTTCGAGTATTCGCATTGCATTTAATTATACACCGATAAGCAACGTAGAAGTTGGCTTTGGTGTATGCAGTTACAATAATACGTGGGACGGGAACCTCAAAATTGCCCTGATGCGCCAATCTGAGGAAGGCGGCTGGCCGCTGAGCATCTCGTATTACGGAAACATGGCTGTTGATACCAGGGACAAATCAAATTTCGTTTCCGATCTTGATCGGTATTCATATTTTCATGAGATTATGATTGCTCGTAAGATCACAGAAAATTTTTCAGCACAGGTTGCCCCAAGCCTCTCCTATTTTAACAATGTTGATGGCTATTATAATTCTAACGGTGAAATCATGCCGAAGATGAACAATGCTCATTATGCAATTTCTTTTGTCGGAAGGTACAAGGTTTCCCCAAAAATGGCAATTATTGCGGACTATGATCAGCCTTTGACGCCGCATCCAACCAATAATCCACATCCTAATGTTGCAGGAGGCATCGAATTTGAAACTGCAGGGCACTCGTTCCAATTATTTCTGTCAAATTTTAGCTTCTGCGTTCCCCAGGCTAATAATTTCTTCAATCAGAATGATTTTACGAAAACAGGGAATTACCTGCTTGGATTTAATATCACCCGTAAGTTTAATCTTTAACAAAATAATAATCAAAAGCATGAAAATTAAGTCATTAACAGTTTTTTCAATCATGAGCATCGTGATATTCGGCGCAGCAATTTTGTTTGCCCAGGTATCAAAGCCATGGCCGGTTCCTGACAAATACGTCAAGATGAAAAACCCGGTTAAGAGTGATGTCAAATCTCTCGCCAATGGCAAGAAACTTTTTATCCAATATTGCCAGGATTGCCATGGCAAGAAAGGTAAAGGTGATGGTACGAAAGCTACGGATATCAAAACTCCGGTTGCAGATCTTACTTCTGCCAGCGTACAATCAGAAGCTGACGGGTCTTTATTTTATAAGATTTCGGAAGGCAGAAATGATATGCCGCGTGCAAAGAAAGATTTGCCAGACCCAACAGATATCTGGGCCCTGGTAAATTACGTAAGAACGCTGAAGAAAGTACAGGCGAAAAATTAGGAGATTTTTTCATCAAAACTACAAGAAAAAAGCCGCCCCGAGTTCTCGGGGCGGCTTTTTTTGTGGATAGAAAATTAAAAAGTGTGAATTAATTCGTTTTTATCAGCTTGATATACTGAACATCGCTGCTTGTGGTCATTTTTACCATATACATCCCTGATGCCATATATTCGGGGTTCAGTTCCACCG
>JBIOHE010000606.1:0-2181 GCA_044448725.1 Sphingobacteriales bacterium
GCGTATGGCCCGATGTAAAGCACCTGGGCGCATAAGCCTTCGTTCATTGTTTCCAGCCGCATACTGTTAAGCATTGGCAGGGCTTTCCTTTTGGCGGCGAGTTCTTTAGCCTGTTCAATAATTTCGGGGGTAACAAATTCCGGCTGCATAATCATAATGGTCCATTTCCATGTGGATTTATCCTGCATCTGAAAATTGCTCATATCATCGGTCCACCATAAGCCCTCCAGGGGCATTACGCCATAATCAATTTGTTGTTTGCCTTTTTTAAGCATAAATTTTATGGTGTATGAAACACTGAACAGCGCATTGATCGCCTGCTGAAATATTTCGGAATTATTTGGGTCTCCGTGCCCGTCAATCATCAGGTAATTTAATTTTGGAACGGTAACCATTTCCATTTTTTTTGCCGAAGCCTTGTAAAGCTCCTTATACTCTTTTTTGAAATCGAATTTTTCCATGGCCGGTCATTCAGCATTTTCTTCTGTTTTTTCGTGTTCCCTTTCAACGGTAATAGTACAATCGCCTATTAATGCTGCCATTGCACCCACGGCGGCGAGTACCGGTAATATCACTGCGCCTATTACGCCGATGGTTAAAGGGAAGGACATGATCTCTTTGCCCGATTTATCAATGATCTCTATCTTCCTCACATTACCTTCTGCTATCAGTTCCTTTATTTTTTTAAGGAGGGCTTCTCCATTAATGGAGAATGATTCTTTTGTTGTCATAAATGTTGTTTTTTAATTGTTAAAAAAAATATTTTATAATTTCGGAAAGCAACGAAGGCTGCCCAGTAAAAATGGGCCACCGACATAACATCCTTTATAAAAACACGTAATTATTTAAATTTCATATACCGGTCAGTTATGTTTATTAATTTCCCAGGAATAGGTTTTATCATTTTTCCACAAATAACTTTTATCATCTTTCCGTAGAATAAAATATGCCGCAAATGAAACAATAAGAGAGAACGGGAAACCCGAGCCTATTCCAAAAGGGGCAATAGCCATCAGGAAAAGGATTGCGCCGATACATGCCGTTTTCACCCAAACGCCATTTAGTAACATCCCTAATGCAATTAAACCCTGGCCGGCAGCAATAAAACTTACCATCACTGTAATATGATCTTTAAACCAGCCATTGATGAAATTTTTATATAATCCGATTGAAAAGTGCGCATAACTTAAATACACCTGCGGATGATCATGGCAAGTGGTATAATTAAGCCAGCAAGCCCATCCGAAAAGCAGGAAAAATAATAGCCTGGCAAGTTTTGGCTTTTTTATCGAAATCCATAAAATAAGCACCGCTATAATGTTACTGATAGTGCAGGCAATTATCAAAAAGTGGGTGTCGTTATAATTCATCATATTATTTTTAATGGCCGAATATTCTGGCAGCTTTTATCATAACAACTGAAAAAGTTATTGCCCATACAGCACCTGCGAAATAAAAGAATGGATTAAAATAAGCTGCAATAAAAATGACGATGAGTAACCCGTTTACCAGCATCCACACATACAAACTTTTGTAGGCTTCGCGAAAAGCGAATGCAGCAAATAATGTGGAAAGGCTCATAAAAAAATAGCCAAGACAGTCGATTGCGAACATGAATGATCCTTGCTTAAAAAAAAGTACATGGCTTTCATTTATTTCGCCCTTTAGTACGGCAGGCACAACAACGGTTAGCTGAATAAAATAATTCATGGTTGCAAATGCACAGTAAACAATAGCGAAACATAAGCCTATCATCGTCCATACCTTTTTTTGTTCCGCTGCTATATAGTGGAGACACACGATAACGATCAGAAAAGACGGGGCCAGGAAAAGCGAAGGAAAAAAGAGCCAAAACATTTCATGCGGGTGATGCAAAATATTCAGCCACGAAAATAGCTGGGCAATATCGTACCCAAGGGCAAATATGAAAGCTAATATTGCCGACCAGAAACCAACAATCTTTATCATTTTCATTGCTTTTAAAGTTTTACGCCATTTAAATCGCCCAAACAGGAAACCAAGATCTTGAAAAAACGAGGTTTCACAGTAGAAGAGACGATAAACCTAGAACCATACGACAAGGCTCACGTCATGATAGTCGCTCAGAGGTAAAACTTCAAATTCATTCTCGATAACCTTGGATCCCGAATCAACCTTCCCCAAAAGCTCCAAGTCCATAAC
>JBIOHE010000607.1:0-2178 GCA_044448725.1 Sphingobacteriales bacterium
CAGTAGTATCGGTGTTTAACCTCATTGAAAAATTTGTATAGAAGTTTTTATCAGCTGAAGTAAATTGCAATGATGCGGCATAAAAGTTTCCCCATCCGGGCTCATTTTTCCGAAACGCGTCATACATGTCGGGCTTTAGGTCCCTTTTTAATATTGGTTCCGAATTTTTAAAATTAATCAAAAACGCGACATTGCTGCGGGCCGCAAGCAGGTTGTCAAATTGACTGTACTGATCGTTTTTACTTAAAAATTTCCTGTTAATATAACTATCGTAATAACTTGCCAGTTCGTTTGAACTATTGGCCAATATTAAATAGTTATCTATAATTATAAAATAGGGCAGTCTGAACTGGCTGAAAGTATCGCCAAGCAGAAAAAAAGGTATTTTTTCGTAGATAAATTGCCCGGAGTTTTCATCGGTCATTTTGCTGATATTTGAAAGCAATATTTTAAGCTTTGAACCATCATTAACAGCTACAATCCCAAATTTTTCAAAGTAACGTGTGGTAACTATCGCGAATTCGTTTCCAAGCAATTTATTAAATTCGGTTTGCATATTTACGCCTGTTTCGGCAATTATCTTACGCAAACTTTGATCCCTTTCATTGTTTATCCCTGCCTTAACGTACCATTTGGCTAAATCCGAACCAAATTTTAACGGGTCCGAAACTGCGAAATTCAGACTATATGCCGTTGTTGAGGGAAAAATATCCTTTAAATGGTTAACTATTGGTTGCTGACCGGTAAACAGGCTTAAATAGCAGGCCGCCTTATTTTGTTGAAAAGCTGTTGAACCGCTAAACATCAGCGCATCAGTTTTGTAATTTAAAGTTAATGCGGCCATGCCGGGCAATAGCCTGAAATTTTTAAAAATATCTGTATTCCTGTTGCTAAACAACTGGTCAAACAAAGGTGTGAGCTGGCTATAATTCACATACAGGTTAGCAAGTGAATTTGCATTCTGCCGCGCGGGGAGTAAAGTAAATGGCAGTTTGTTTTTTCCATTTTCATTAGAAGTACTTTGTTCGATCAGCTCTTTTGAAAAACTGCCGGAGAAAATATTCTCTGCATTACTGGTTACATAAAACCTTTTTTTTAAGGAGGTAATGTAAATTGTAAAGCCCTGCCGGCCGCTTATAACCAAAGGGGTAATCAGCAAGCCGCTATTTTGATGTTTAGCCGCCTGCTCAATCGCCTGAGGCTCAAATCCATTGATTGCGGAAATGGTTAGTAACAGGCCGGTGGCGTTTGTTTTTGATGGGTGTAAGGATATAAATATATTTTGCCCGGTAAAAAAACGTTCCAGGGATGGGTTTAATAACAATGTTCTCCTCAATGTATCTAACTCGCCTATTTTCTGCTTGCCGATAACAGCCGCAAGTAATTTGTTGCCCGTAAAGATGTCGTAAAACCCCTGGTCGTTATTAAATTCAAATATAAGTGCCGCATTGCCTGGTATGGTACCCATAACCCTGCTGGTTTTGGTTCCCGGCGGGTTTAAATTTTTAAAATAAACAACTGTTATAAACGCAGTGGCTATTAACAAAATCAGGGTAACAATAATTTGTTTTTTCATCGCGGATCGCCATGTAAAGGTAGTTGATTTAGTCAGTGGTGAGTAGGGAGTGGGCAGAAAAAATGTTCTGCTCACAATTATATCCAGCATTTCACTATTTTCGAACAAAACTCACAACTCTCCACTCACAATTCACAACTCACCATTTAACCACTCACTAATTTCCTTAACTTAGCATTTTATGAAGAAAAGAATAATTATTACTGCTGCGGTGTTCGGTGCGCTGGCGGTTGTCGCCGGCGCTTTCGGCGCGCATGGTTTAAAAGGGATAATTTCGGCCCAAAATATGGAAGTATGGCATACTGCTGTTCAATACCAGTTTTACCATGTTTTTGCATTGTTATACCTATCAACCTTAACAAGGCATAAAACCAGGTTTATTAAGGATTGCTATTATCTTTTTACTTTTGGGATGGTATTTTTTTCCGGCTCATTGTACCTGCTTTCATGCCGGGATGTATTGGGTGCGCCATGGCTACAGGTAATTGGCCCCATTACCCCATTGGGCGGATTGTTGTTTATTGCCGGTTGGATAACACTTGGAGTTGCTGCATTTAAAAATCAATTTGTTTAATGTTAGAATTTGCCGAAGTACAATATAC
>JBIOHE010000608.1:0-2168 GCA_044448725.1 Sphingobacteriales bacterium
ACCTTTCCCTCGTACCAATAAATAATTAATGGACCCAGCAGAACTCACCGTAAATTATTTTTATCTTTTCCTTACCTTTTTCCTGGTAATATTAAACGGCTTTTTTGTAGCCGCTGAATTTGCCATGGTCCGGGTACGGGGTTCACAGGTAGAAATTAAAGCAAAAACCGGGAGCCCGGTAGCAAAAGTAGCCAGGGGTATATTGCACAATCTTGACGGCTACCTGGCCGCTACGCAATTGGGGATCACAATTGCTTCACTTGGTTTGGGATGGGTTGGGCAGGAAGTTGTTACAAAGCTGATGCTCAATTTTTTTGCATTTTGCGGCCTTGTCATCAAATCACCTTTTATAATCAATACCAGCCATATTGTAGCCTTCGCCTTCATTACAATTTTACATATCGTATTCGGCGAACTGGCCCCAAAATCAATTGCAATTCAAAGATCTGTCCGAACGGTGATGACGGTTTCGTTACCCCTCCGTTTCTTTTTTGTAGTTTTTAAACCGCTGATATGGATGTTAAATGGGTTTGCAAATTTTATTTTAAAGCTCATCGGGATTAACCCGGTAAAAGGCGAAACCTCCCATAGTTCAGAAGAATTGCAATATTTGCTTGACCAGGGCAGAGAAACAGGTGCATTAGATTCAACGGAACACGAACTGATCCAAAATGTATTCGACTTTAATGAGCGTGTCGTAAAAAACATCATGATCCCCCGCACCAAGATATCGGGCATGGATATTAATACCGACAAAAATGAATTGCTTGAAATACTAATAACCGAGGGCTATTCGCGCATACCGGTTTATGATGATGTAATTGATAAAATAGTTGGCATAGTGCATGCCAAAGATGTACTGCCACTATTAGCCCGCAATGAAGAGATCGTCTTAAAAAATATTATCCGCAAGCCCTATTTTGTACCTGAGACAAAAAAAATAAATGACCTGATGGCCGAACTGCAGCAAAAACGCATACAAATAGCCATCGTACTGGATGAGTTTGGCGGCACTGCCGGTATGGTTACCCTCGAAGATATTGTTGAAGAACTGGTTGGCGAAATACAGGATGAATATGACGAAGAAAAGCCGATAGTAGAAGTTGTGAACGACCGGGAATTTATTGTAAACGCCCTGGCCCCCATTTACGATGTAAACGGGCACCTGCCCCACGATTTGCCTGAAGACGGCGATTTTGACACTGTATCAGGCTGGCTGGGCGATATATTTGGTAAAATACCGGATGTTGGCGAGCAGAAAGAATCAAACGGATATAATATTACCGTATTAAAAAAATCGGATCAGAATATCGAATCAGTTAAACTTGAATTGCTGATAAATGAAGAGGATGCTGTAGATTTACATTAATCTGCTTTAAATATGCAACTTTTTTACACACCGGATATTGACCCCTCCCACCAGCAATATTTTCTGAATGAAGAAGAGAGTAAACATTGTACCAGGGTGCTGCGCCTTGAAAATGGCAGCGAGGTACAGCTGATCGATGGCCGGGGCGGGCTATATACTGCGCGGATAATAGATGCCCATCCGAAAAGAACAATTCTTCAAATAAATTCTGTCATTTCTTCGTTTAACAAAAGGAACCACTACCTGCATATAGCAGTAGCTCCCACAAAGAATATTGAGCGCCTGGAATGGTTTTTAGAAAAGGCTACCGAAATTGGTATTGATGAAATATCGCCGGTCATCTGCCAGCGCTCGGAGCGTAAAGATGTTAAGGTTGAAAGATTAAATAAAATTATCACGTCAGCCATCAAACAATCTGTCAAAGCATACCACCCTGTTTTAAATGAGCCGGTAAGTTATCAGCAGTTCATGAAAAAACCGTTTGAAGGCCAGAAGTTTATTGCCCATTGCGAAAAAAGTGATAAGGTTACCATACAGGGAGAACTTGTTAAACAAGGCCGGTATTTGATAATGATAGGACCGGAAGGTGATTTTACACCAGCAGAAATTGATGAGGCTTTGCAAAATGGTTTTAAACCTATAACTTTAGGGGAAAGTCGTTTAAGAACCGAAACAGCTGCCCTGGAAGCCTGTTTTGAGGTGAATTTTTTAAACAGGTAACTGGGGATGTAATTCAAAATGTCGCAAATCACGAAATGTTCCGATGGAACATGAATCGTCTATTTTTCAACTTCTACCA
>JBIOHE010000609.1:0-2158 GCA_044448725.1 Sphingobacteriales bacterium
AGTACCAGGCAGTATCCACCTGATAAGGTTTAAAACCCGAACGTGCGCTTTTAGGGAATAAATGGTGGTTATTATGCCATTCCCCTGCCACATAGCCCGGCCAGATCTGGTTGATCGACATATCATCGCGGTTATAATCAATACCATCGCGGCGTTTATCTTTACCTTTTCCATGTCCTTCATAGTTAAAGGTGCGTACGCCTACAGCCCAGAAACCTGCCGCCCCAAAAAGGGCGCAAACCAGCGCAGGGCCGCCGATGAGGTAAAACACAGCAAACCAAAACCCCCAGTTGAGGATAATGCCCAAAATTGTACGGACCGGGTTGGCAATTGTACCCCATTTTTTATATTGGGTATAGGTATTTGGGTGAACCCCTACATGGTCCATTAATTTAACGCAATGGTTATAATCCTTTTCGCTCATGTTGCGTGCTATCGGCTGGTGGTTTACATCAGCTAAGAAACAATATAAAAACCCGCCCTGGGCATTATACGGATCGCCGGGCTGATCAGACAAGGCATGGTGCACGTGGTGCGATATGGCATAGATCTCCTCGGGGATAATTTTAAGGGTGAGATTTTGGGTAAAAAACCTCCAGAAATTATTTTTGAATTTATAGGCCCTGTGGGTGCAGTACCTGTGGTGCCAGATGGTACCATGACTGCCCATAACTATCATACTGTAAACAAAGGCCCATATAAGCCCTGTTATACTGAAGTACTTAAATATAAATAAAAACAGGAAGACCGCGAGGATTATTACCAAAGACCAGCTCGTAAATGAAAGCCAGTTTTTTTTGTTTTTGAATACATTTAACCTTGAGAAAAATTCCTTTGAAATTTGTCCGTTTTGTGGTTTTGTAAGTTGACCAAACTCGTCTTTCCACCCATAAGAAGGTGGTTCGAGCACATTTTTAATAAAAGTCATTAATTAGGGGGGAGCTTTTGTTTGCGTTGCTTGTATTTACAACGCCTTAAAGTTATGGTAAATTGCCCGTTTATGACAATAAAATGACGATTATATTTTAAACCGCTGATATAGACTTATATAATTTAAAAATTAATTGATTTTGAGGGAAATACCGGAGCTGAAACGAGCGAAATTATAGCTAAAAACCCCTGAAAAAATTAAACATGCGAATTAAGAGTCAAGATATTAGAGCCAAGAATCAAGAAAAAAAGCAGAGATCTGTTCATTTACAATAATATGCTAAAATATTTGGTTACAATATCTTCCGATTGGCGGACCTGCCGACCGGCCGGCAGGTTTATACACCTGACAAGCTACTTTCTTGACTCTTGGTTCTTGGCTCTTGGTTCGTATTAAACATAAGCTTTTGCAAGCGGAAGATTAAAGTAAAACACGCTTCCTGTTCCCGGGGTTGACTTAACCAGCAATTTACCGCCATTAAGTTCGACCAGTTCTTTGCATAAAATTAAGCCAATGCCTGTCCCTTTTTCGCCCGAGGTCCCTGAATTTGAAAAATGGGTATTCAGGTAAAAAAGCTTATCTATTTCGTCCCGGGTCATTCCTTTTCCGCTGTCTTCAACGCTAACTATCAATTCACCGTTTTCAATAGCCGTACTTAGCTTAATAGTCCCTTTTTCAGTTGTAAATTTAATGGCATTGCTGATCAGGTTCCGCAGAATTACTTTAAGGTGATTTTCATCGGCAAGCACCCTTTGACCCGGAAAGGCCTTATTAATAAATTCTATATTTTTAAAGTGAAGGGCATACGCAAAAGTTTGTTCCATTTCAACCCCAAGCAAAAACAAATCGACGTTTGATGTTTGTATATTCCTCCCGCGGATCTGGCTCCCGGCCCACTCAACAAGGTTTGAAAGCGTTAATTCAGCGCCCTTTACTATCGGGTTAATCTGTTTCATCAATACCTTCACTTCATCAGCCGACAGGTAACCGGCTTCAAACATTGCAACTATATTACTCAGGTTAGCTACAGGCGAACGCAAATCATGCCCGATTACGGCCAGCAGCTTGTCTTTAAGATTATTAACGGCCTGCAGGTTTTCAGTTTGCACCTCAATCAACTGCTTTTGATCCAAAAGCGCCTTATGCTGTTGCTGGTACTTATTACTAAGCACTGTTTTTTGTTTATAGAAATAATAGGTAGCAGACAGAATTACACTTAATATAAAA
>JBIOHE010000610.1:0-2157 GCA_044448725.1 Sphingobacteriales bacterium
ATATAATAGCAGGAATATTCATTACCATACTTATTATACTGCTGGCGAGGTTATTTTACATCCAGATAGTTGATAACCGTTATGCCATTTATGCCAATAATAACGTTCGCAGGCAAATCATCACCAATGCTGCCCGTGGTCCAATATTAGACCGCAATGGAAAAATACTTGTACAAAACGTGCCTTTTTACGATATTATGGTGATACCCAAACAGGTTAAGCCATTTGATACAGTAGAGTTTTGCAAATTATTAGGTATCGGCAAACCAGCTTTTGACAAGCAATGGATCAAAGCGGTAAAATATTCGCCCTACCTGTCATCGGTTTTTGAGAAACAGCTTTCTCTGACTACCTATGCTTCATTACAGGAAAGATTGTCAGAGTTTCCGGGGTTTTACTCTTCAACCAGGTACCTGCGTACCTATCCTGATTCGGTAGCGGCTCAATTTTTAGGATACATCGGCGAAGTACAGGATAAAGATATCGAACGTTCGGGAGGCTATTATCATCCTGGCGACTACATCGGCGTTACCGGCGTTGAAAAATCATACGAAGCAGTTTTAAGGGGCCAAAGAGGCGTTGAAAATTTAATGGTTGATTCGCGTAACAAGCCAAAAGGCCGCTACGCCAATGGTTTGTTTGATACTGCAGCTGTCGCCGGCCAGCGTTTAACCTCGTCATTAGATATCAGCATCCAGGAATTTGGCGAGAAACTGATGCAGAATAAGGAAGGCAGTATTGTAGCGATTGAACCCTCCACGGGCGAAATATTATGCTATGTAAGCAGCCCTACCTACGACCCTAATTTGATGGTAGGCCGGGAGCGCGGCAATAACGCTGCAAAAATGTATGCTAATCCCTATAACCCGTTTTTTGTAAGGCCCATACAGGCAAAATATCCGCCGGGGTCCTCATTTAAACCCCTAAGCGCACTTATTGCCTTGCAGGAGGGTATTATCACACCGCAAACCACTTATTTCTGTCCGGGATATTATAAGGCCGGTAACCGCAAAATCCCCTGTAATAATGGCGAGGCGCATGGCCTTGTAAATTTAAGCAGCGCGGTAGCTAAATCATGCAATGGTTATTTCTCCATGGTTTTTCAAAAGATTCTGGACCATAACGGCACCAGGCAAACGGAAGCGACTTTTGCCAACTGGCGGGCAAAAGTTAATAAATTTGGATTAGGATCGAAACTTGGCCTTGATATGCCGGGGGAATCCAGGGGGAATTTACCAACGCCATTACATTACGATAATGTTTACAAACCAGGCGGATGGCACTCAAGTACCATTATTTCTCTGGCGATTGGCCAGGGCGAGCTGGAGGCTACACCTTTGCAGATGGCCAACCTTGAATGTACCATTGCCAACCAGGGATATTATTACAAGCCGCATTTGATTAAAGCAATCGGCGCCGAAAATGTGATCAGAGAGGAATATACCAAAAGGAATTATGTGGGGATAGATTCGCAATATTTCGATCCGGTGATCAACGGCATGCAGGCTGTGGTTGACAATGGCACAGCCATAAGGTCAAAAATCCCCGGAATTATAATGTGTGGAAAAACAGGCACGGCGCAAAACCCTCATGGTGAGCCTAATTCGGTTTTTGTAGCCTTTGCCCCGCGCGACCATCCTAAAATTGCTATTGCTGTAGTTGTTGAAAATTCAGGAGAAGGTGCACATTGGGCGGCCCCTATTGCAAGTTTTATAGTTGAAAAGTATTTACGCGGCAGTGTTTCGCAACGCGAATCGGGAATAACACCTGAATATTTTATGAATGCCAATAAGCTTCCTGATATTATTCCAAAGATTAAAAAAATTGTGCCTCCTGCTATTCCTTCAAATTTAAAAAAGGATTCGGCCAATAAAGCCAATAAAATTAAAGGCTTAAAAAGCGCATCAGGGAAAAATAAAAAAGATCCATACACAAGGGTATTTGCCGCCCTGCCAATGAACAAGGAAGATGAATAACCAGCGCAGTTTCTTTTTTAATGTTGATTGGATAACCGTGTTTATCTACATGGCCCTTTGCGCCATTGGCTGGTTCAATATCCGTGCCGCCGTTTATGACCCTACGCATACCGGTATTTTAGATTTTAAGACAGATTACAGCAAGCAATTTTGGTATATCATATTCTCGTTAGGTATAGGC
>JBIOHE010000611.1:0-2153 GCA_044448725.1 Sphingobacteriales bacterium
GCACTTTCCTTTTCGCTGAATGAATGTACTTTCCCACTTAGTATCACCACATGACCTATTATATCGGCGGTAATTTTTTCCGCATCAACGCTTGCATTCCTGTGGAAGGCAGCATTTATCTTTTGTTTGATATCGGCCGGAGTGATCTTCGGTTTAACCGTAATTAAATTAAATACAGACCGCACACCTGTCAAATCCTGAATAGCTTTTTTTGCATTTTCGCGTTCAAATTCCCATTCAACCTCCCCTTCAAGTTTCACAATTCCGTCTTCTACTTTTATGGCGATTTTTCCATCGGGGATAGTGGTATGCCATTTTAAAGTATTAACCACAGCTTCTGCTATTTCGGCGTCCGTTTTGTGATCCTCGGGCGATATACCCACCTGTATATCTTCTGCAACAGCTTTTACACCGGCCACCCTTTTGGCGGCCTTTTCGGCAGCTAATTTTTTTGAATAGGTATCAACAATCCCCGATAGTGTTACCACGCCATGTTTAACGGCTACACCAATTTCGGATGAATTCAGGAAGGGTTCCCATTGGAGTTCATCCATTACGTCATTCTGAATTAAGATGTCTGTTTTCATAGTTTTAAATATAAAATGTTAATAAATAGATTTTTCATTCTCCATTACTTACCAAACCAATAGCTGTAACCAATAACAACGGTTCCGGCGCCGGTTTCATTTTTACCGTCTGCGGCAAATTTCTGTATGTTTAAAAACCCGTAGTTACCGCCGCCTTCAATAAATAGATTACCTTTTCCTAATTTATAGCTAAACCCAACGTTACCTTCAATACCGAAATTGAAAGTATGCAGCTGACTTTTTATATCAGTTGTAGCATTAAATGATTGCGGCCCGCCTTGCAAGGGCTGTGTTCCTGCAGGGTCGGTATAAAACTGGCTTTCGCCGCTTGTAACCTGATGTGCCGAAAGCAGGAAACCTGCGAAAGGGCCTGCATCCACATAGACGCGCCATGGGGATGTTTTTGAAAAATTCCAGCCAAATTTAGCCAATACAGGTATCAGCAAATAATTCATTTTGGCCTGACTATTGTAATTGGCATACAAATATTGAGGGGCCTGTCCGGGTGGAAACATTGCAGCCATTGCATCCGGGGTAGTAAAAGCCTGTAATCCGTTTTTCTTGCCACCTTGTGTTGAATATTCTATCATTGGCTGTAAAGAAAAAAGACCAGAAAACTTAAACTCCGCGAATAAACCGGCGTCAGGCCCTAATATTGAACTGTAACCTGTATTCAGCGGGTTTTGATTACCGCTTCCGGCGGTTAAATTGGGAATACTCATCCCTCCCCTGACGCCTAAAGCAAAATTCTGCGCTTTTACCGTAAAACAAAAAAATACAAGGCTGCCTGCTAACAGATAATACGTTAATTTTTTCATAGTGATGGTTTTAATTGAAATTTATCCGGAATTTTTACAACGGAAATCCGGTTATGTACAAAGTTTCTAAATGATATTTAGCAAAAGAATGACGGCGGTCATAGAATTAAATGATGCGAAGCCGTGGGGCCACCATTGAGTTTGCCCCCACATTTTTTCTCGGTTTATTTAAAGCAGAAAAATATTGCCGCTTTGCGTATGTAATGTTAATTACCCTCTTTATTTTTTCCCTCTTTATTTTTTTTCTGCTTTTCTAATTTTTTAAAATAACCGCTAAACAAAAAGTTGTGCTTTAAGGCTTCCATATCCTGGTTAAAGTTATCCGTCCCTTTTTTTATATTTTCCATACTCGTACTCAGGTTTTTTGTCATCACCGAATCTTTTAACAAAGTATTGAGCGGCCCCTTCCCGTTGGCCAGATCCTGTTTAATTTCGTTTACCATATTATTTAACTCAATGGTCATTTGACTGGCATTGTCACTTGCCGACCTCACCTTAACCATTGCTTCTTTTAAGTTACCTGCAAAAGCAGTATCCGACAACAAAACGCCTGCTGTACCCTTCCCATTTTTTATTTGCGCTACTATTTTATTTAGATTTTGCGTTATTTCGTTTGCATTAACAGTGGCTTTGCTGATATTGTCCAGTGAAGATTTCAATTTTTCCCCAATACGCTTATCATTAAACAAATCTAACAGGGCGCTGCCGTTAACACGTAAAACGGTTCCTTTCAAAGCCTCCGATATTA
>JBIOHE010000612.1:0-2141 GCA_044448725.1 Sphingobacteriales bacterium
CCTCCGAGAGCAGGGCCAATAACAGCGGCGGTATGCCATACCGTACTGTTCCAAGTTGAAGCGCTGGGATACAGATCCCGCTCCACAACCTGCCCCATCAAACCGAAAAGTGCAGGGCCCAGAAATCCCCGTGCCAGCCCCATTATAAATACCAGGGCGTAAATGGCAAACAATCCATGATTTGTAATAAAACTTGCTTTATCAAGTGTTACCCCAAAAAGTGCGATGGTAGAAATGAATACGATCATGTTGAACAGCAGAATGATATTCCTGCGGTTCCGGCGGTCTGCCACATGACCGGCATAAAGAGCGACAAGGATCATGGGCACGGCTTCTGTAAGCCCAATTAACCCGATCAATAAAGGTCTTTTTGTGATTTCATAAACCTGCTGGTAAACAATAATATCCACCATCTGGTAGGCTAAGGTCATGAACACCCGGCTTGCCAGGAAAACCCTGAATTCTCCCACGCGAACAGCAGCATAAGGATCGTGTTTTTCAGGGATTTTATCCATCCTTTTTTGCAAGTGCGCGGATCAATTCTTTTGCATGATTAAAAATCCCGTTTTTATCTACAGGTACACGGGCCGGGGCGTATTTCATCATTTCACAGGCTTGTATCAGGGTAATATAATCATTGACAATATTTTCCGGGACATTTTTATTCATGAGGCCCTGCCTGATGCTTTCATGTGTGATTTCGGAGAAAGGAATGGAAATGTATTGTTCAGCACATCCGTAAAGGGCATTGAGTATTACCGTATAAAAATCATTTTGGGGGTCAATTTCGATAAGTTTTTCGGCTTCTTCCAGGTAGTATTCATAATCGATATCTTCAAATGATGCTGCATCAGTTTGTTGCAGGTCAGGCAGTTTTACTTTTTTCTTTACAAATATCATCACGGCAATTAAAAGTATCAGGGCAATAGCAAAAACCAACAGCCATTTGACATATTCGGGCATCCCTGATTTTGAATCGCTTCCTGGATTTGTATTTTCGATAGCGGCGGTCGGTTTATCATTTTTTTCAACGGTCAGATCAACCGGTGAGGTCTTCGACTCATAATAATATTTCTTTATGGGATCGTAATAAGAAAATGAAACGGAGGGAATCGTATATTTCCCTTCCTTATGCGGCATCAGGGTATATTCAAAGGTCCGGGTCCCCGATAAATTGGTCCCCGAACGGTCTATTTTGTCAGTAATTTTAGGGTCATATACTTCTATATCAGCGCTGAGGTTCAACTTTGGCGCCTGCTGCAGCGTAAGATTGCCTTCTCCGCCAATGGTGATGTCGAAATTAACAGGTTCATTGGCCTTCACATTTTGCCTGTTGACTGAACCTGCGAACGCAGCCGTCCCCACCATGCCTGAGAAAGAAGCCGGTTTACCTTTATCAGGAAGCGGATCAACCACAATTTTTACAGAATCACTGCTAACTGTTTTGTGAAACGGAACAGTATTAAAATTAAACATCTGGTCAAACATATCCGGGAACCCTAAATCAGGGCTCTGCTGCACCGGGACATTAATCTCTCCCGTGCATTCTATTTCAAGCGGATCAACCGTTAAACTACCTGTTTTTTGAGGAAATAAAATCAATTTCCTGACGATGAGTACCCTGTAGGTCTTTCCTTTGTATTTTTCTTCATTTACTTCTCCCCTGTGTTTATCAGTCGCTTCTTCTACCCAAAAACCGGTAGTTGGCATTTTGGTTAACGTTTGGGAGTTGATACCAACATTTTTGGAGCAATACAATTTATAATTTACAGCAATAGCCTCTCCCAATACCACATGCGTTTTATTCAATTCCGTGCGCATAAATACATCGGCTGATCCTTTTCCAGATGGGTTGCTTTTTTGTGATGCATCACCTTGTGCCGAGACATTAATTGTCAAAATATTGCTTGCCATGGTTTTATGCGGGAAACGAAAATGTGCCGGAGGTATAATGACCTTCCCTTTTTTGATGGCCTGCAAAACATACACGATGGTTATATTGTTTGAAACCTGCCCGTTAATGATCTGGATCCGGGGCATGATTTCTGGCCCGGATAAAATTCTTAGTCCCTGAAAATCAGGGGCTCTGAACCCTGAAATATCGCTGCTACCTGCAGCATACGTAATCCGGATGATATCCC
>JBIOHE010000613.1:0-2140 GCA_044448725.1 Sphingobacteriales bacterium
ATTCAATAGGCAATTAAATAAAAAACCTTACGACCTCTTCGGCATTTACGGGAATACGAAATCTAAATAAATGTATAAATAAGCCCTCTGCAACTCTGACCTTTCCCTTCCTGCCCCAGGTTACTATTTGCGGGCTTCCGTCTTTAAATCATCAGTTGCGTAAAACCGTCCGTTCAATTTCAGCGTCTGGCGTTTCTGTGCCATCGGTGTGGCATTAGTTTTATTTTATCTATAAGTATTTGTAACTGTTGCTTAACCAACTTTTATCAATACCCGCAAAAAATAAAGATATTTGCAAAACGGCTAAACATCCACCTTAACAAACACAATAAAAATGGAACAAAACACCCAAAACACAGCCCTGCTGGTAATGGATATGCAGAAGGGTACACTTGGTATGATGCCCGGATCGGCAGAACTTATCAGTAATGTTGCCAAAGCAATTGCAAATGCCCGTGATAAAAAAATGCCCGTTATTTATGTTGTAGTCGGCTTCAGGCAGGGTGCGCCCGAGATAAATATGAGCAATAAAAGCTTCGCAACAGGTAAAGAAAGATTTGCCGGCATAAATATGGATGAGTTTATGGAAATTCACCCGGAAATAGCACCTGCGGCCGGTGAGCTAACGGTGATAAAACGCCGCATCAGTGCATTTACAGGCAGCGATCTCGAAGTAGTGCTAAGGGCCTTCGGTATCCGGCACCTGGTGCTTACCGGCGTTGCAACCAGCGGCGTTGTTCTGTCAACTACGCGTGAAGCTGCTGATAAGGACTTCCTTCTGACCATTTTAGCGGATGGCTGCGCTGACCGGGATGAAGAAGTGCATCAGGTGCTTACCACCAAAATTTTTCCGCGGCAGGCCGATGTGCTTTCGGTGGATGAATGGTGTAAACTATAAAGTGATTTGGGTATCCGTAATCCTGAAGGTGTACTCAAATAATAAAAACTATTTAAATATCCGCGTACTCCATTTGTTTAAGACTTCAACATTCCGTAAATTCGCTATGTAGAAAAGTGAAAAGAAAACAAAATACAGTACTTGATTTCGTAATTGATAAGTTAACCAACTCTATCGAAAACGCTCAATCTGGTGATAGCTTTCCGACAGATATATCTTTACTGACTGTCGCCGATATGAAAAACATTACCAATAAAAATGGATGGAGGTTTAATTGGAGAAACGAGGTTAACGCTCCTGAACGTGATGTTTTCAAGTTAACAATTACCAATAATCCGAATGTTATTCAAGGAATAGTAAGTTTAGAAGTAAAGCCAGACCACGTTTATATGCACCTTATCGAAAGTGCCCCGTTCAATATTGGAAAACATAAGGTTTATTTTGGTGTTCCGGGAAATTTATTGGCATTTGCCTGCAAGCTTTCGTTTCAGCGCGGTGGTGAAGGTTATGTTTCTTTCGTAGCAAAAACAAAACCAATTAACCATTATATTGAAAGTTTAGGCGCAGCTCACATCGGCGGACACATAATGGTTATTAAAACGCCTGAAGCATTAAAATTGATTAATAAGTATTTTTAAATTATTTAAACTATGGGACTTATAAAAGAACCTTTGGACGTTGACTTTGTAGTTGACCCAAGACCACTTACAAAAAAGGAAGAGCTTACTATTAGCGAATTTATTAAGGCAGACAAAGAAAGAAGAGCATTACTGAAGGTTGGCCCATCTAAAAAACGGACTTTAAGCAAGGGGGAGACAATAGCCCATCGGCCAGCATAAGCGGTGTGGACGCTCACATTTCTTTGCGATCAAGCGTCTTTCGCTTGAACATAAAATATTGGGAGCGTCCGCGACAAGATAAACTTTTGCAAAACTGCCCACTCCAATCCATGGGCAAGCAGTTAGGATACAAGAATATCAAACAAATCCCTTAATTCTGCACACACCTGAAGCCCAAATGCTCCATGCCGCTGTCTTCGGTGCTTTTCATCCGGCGCGATACCCTGTAACCGGTACAATAGCTTTCGCTGCATAAAAATGAGCCTCCCCGTACTACCCGTTTTTTGGCATAAGGTTCTTCCGGGTCATAGCTATTAGCAGGCCCTTTCGGATTTTTTATGCCGCCGGGGCGGTTTATACTTTCATAATATTTGTTGTTATAATAATCAGCGCACCATTCCCA
>JBIOHE010000614.1:0-2123 GCA_044448725.1 Sphingobacteriales bacterium
ATCATCATGCGAGCCCTAAGCATCTTGGGCGGTATGTAAACGAATTTACTTTCCGGCTGAATGATGGGAACTGCAAAAGACATACTTTACTCCGCCTTGAAAGTTTCGTTGTTGCTGTAGCTGGTAAACGGCTCACCTATTCCAGGCTAATTGCCAATTAAGGAGAAACAATATGAAAGATTGCCCCGAAAGAATTGTCTTGGGCGAAGGCTATCCTTCCTTTGATCCTCATTACACGGCTGAGGATATTGATCAGATTAAGGTTTTGCGCTTTGTAAGAAATGGGATAGCCTCACTTTTTAATGAGAATGAAGAAGGGTTAATTCCAAAATACCGTTTAGTGATGGAACGGATTGGTAAATGAAAAAGCCCCTCAAAATTCTTAACCGTATTGTTGATAAGGTGCTGAAATACAAACCTAAACCTAAGACCAAACCAGCCCAAAAGCCCCAGGAGAAGAAAAATGCCTCAACTTGAAAGAGATGCCATGACAGTAATTATCCATGAATATGTCCGTGCCTCTGAAATGTTTCCGCCTTTCAATTCGGCCCATGAAGGTTATGCCGTCATCCTCGAAGAACTTGACGAACTCAAGGCCGAAGTCTGGAAAAACCAAAACAACCGGGATGCCGCCAAAATGATGAAAGAAGCGGTGCATGTAGCAGCGATGGCCCTCCGATTCATCGTGGATTTATGCCCTTTTGAAATCAAGGAATCGTGACTAAAGTATATAATTCCCAATTATTGTCAAAACCTGATTAAACTTCCAATAAATCCTGAGATTAGGGGATGGCACAGAGATGGCCCGGGCCGGTCGCCTGATTCACTGACCCGGGACAGGCCCACCAAGGAAGGGGGCATCATGGGAAGCTTACTAACCCAAATAGGTTTACGTCCTGGATGCCAACCGGTTGGCTGGATGGAATTTATGGACCAAACGTTCTCAACAATTAGAGGCTTGATTAATGATTTGGTTCGACCATTAACGGCTGCTATGGTTCACCTGGATGATTTACTTCTTAATTTTGATCAGGATTTAAATGAATATGATGATGCCTTGTTAGCTAATCAACAACTTGGAAGAGCATTAAAATATTTCTTTGAGATCAGGTCTGAAATATTATCGCAAAAAAAAGCTTTTAATAAAAATTGTGATAATTATTGTCATTCCTTAGCAGATGAAGCAGATCATACACTCGGTAATATTATTACATTGGTAAATGTATCTTGTGAAATATTATTAAATAATACATCAAATTCAGAACAAATTAAAATAATTAGGTGCCTATATAAATCCATGGATCATTATAGACAGATCATTAATCAGAATATGTCTTTAATATCAGAGAATCCTGCTGTAAGGAAAAATGAAGTGAACCAGTATAAAAAGCAAGGCAAATTTCTAAAAAAAATACTGGTCATAGAGGACGATTTTGAGGTAAGGAATGTAATAAATATAGCCCTACATTATTATGGTTATGAGGTATTTGACTGTGGAAGTGGTGAAGAAGGTCTTTCACTTTTTGAGACTGAAAATGGTAACTTCGTTTTATCAATTGTGGATATTATATTGCCTGGTATAAATGGTTCCATTCTGGGTAGCCAACTTTTAAAAAAGAACCCTGATATTAAATTTATTTTCACAAGTGGTTATGATAAACCTCAATTTAGCGGGTGTTATATGGATAATGTTAATTATATACTTTTAAGTAAACCTTTTAGCTTACAGACTCTATTAAAAAATGTCATAAAATTAACTATAGAAGCGCCCATCTTATCAATCCCATGCCCAATGACAACATAGTTATGATCATTATAAAGAAGTTTGTACAATAAAAGCTCAAGAAACTTGCTAATTAATGGCCCCTCCGGGGAATAGAAAGAAAATATCTCCCTCTCACAGAGATTGCCCCGGCCGGTCGCCCTCCCCGCTTCCCCATTTAGGCATTTTCGCTGACTCGCTGAAATTTCTCCTGGTGATTTTGTTAGGATTGTGTGAATAAAATTTTAATAAATAATAAATTACTTAAAAGTATTTTTTTTATTTTTTCTGTCGCTGTTCAAGTCACTGTTATTCAAGTAAACTTCTGCTTGCAACTGTCGCGGACCGCCTCGTTTCTTTG
>JBIOHE010000615.1:0-2123 GCA_044448725.1 Sphingobacteriales bacterium
ATAATGAAGAGTCGTTTATAGAAGAAAAAATTATTAACTCTCTGCAATTAAAATACCCGGATGGGAAATTAAAGCTTTTGTTTGTCACCGATGGATCAAACGATAAAACGCCCGAAATAATTGGCAAATACCCACAGATTAAATTATTGCACCAGCCCGAAAGGGCCGGAAAAATAGCCGCGGTACACCGTGCGATGGAATATGTTGATTCGGAAATTGTGGTATTTACCGATGCCAATACATTTTTAAACCCTGAAGCCATCATCCGCATTTGCCGGCATTATGCCGATAGCACCGTTGGCGCTGTAGCAGGTGAAAAACGGGTGCAGATTGATGAAAACGCCGATGCCAGCGCAGCCGGCGAAGGTTTTTACTGGAAATATGAATCTGCATTAAAAAAATGGGATTCGGAACTTTACTCGGTAGTTGGCGCAGCGGGTGAGCTATTCAGTGTACGGCGGTCCCTTTATCAGGATGTGCCTGCGGATACCGTGCTTGACGACTTTATGATCTCGATGCTTATAGCGGCGAAAGGCTATCGCATAGTTTACGAACCCGAAGCTTATGCCAGCGAAACCGCTTCGGAAAACGTATCCGAAGAGTTAAAAAGAAAGATCAGGATAGCTGCCGGAGGCGTACAATCTATTTTACGGCTGAAAAGCTTATTTAACCCCTTCAGGTACCCGGTACTATCCTTTCAATACATCAGTCACCGGGTGTTAAGATGGACGGTTACCCCCTTTCTGCTGATCCTTGTGTTTGTTTTGAATGCTGTTTTAGCAATTCGGTCCGGGGAAACTTTTTACCTTATATTTTTCGTGGCGCAGGCATTATTTTACCTGCTTGCACTGCTTGGCTTTATCATGGAAAAAAAACATATCCGCATCAAAGCGCTGTTTATCCCCTACTATTTTTGTGTGATGAACTATGCAGTTTTGATGGGCATTATCCGTTATTTTACAACAAAGCAAAGCGCCATCTGGGAAAAAGCACAGCGAAAACAAGCAGTCTGAACAGGTGTGCATGATAAGCCTATCGGGCTTCAAATGACAATTCCTGTTTGACATCGGCAGCTTTCAGCGTTTACTTCTCCCGCACAAAATCGTCATAAATAAACAATTTTCCGGGATTTTCGGGGTCGGTATTTGTCACTTTGCCTTCCAGCAGGCTCATCCCGGCGCTTGCAGGGTTGTTGCCGCGCCAAAGGGTTCTTCAAAGCCACGGATTAATTTAATAATCCCTGCTGAAACGGCGACCGGCTTATTCGTTACCCTGTATATTTACTTCCTCTTAAAATAACACCGACATCAGACAAAAGAATAAATAAACATCCGATGATCAAATCCGGTCTCCTGCCCTGTCCGAAAAATTGGGGATTATAAATCCCATTATTGAGAATTTATTCCCTTTTTTTATTTATAACTATTTTTTTATTTTTTGCGTAATACACACCCGGATGCTTTTTAGGGGCAAACTATGCGGATTTTAACGGATTTAGCTTTATAAATTCATATTTTCTTAGTTTTCCTTATCTTGGTGCCATAAATCGGACCGGTAAATAGCAAGCCCACGTTATATTTAAACAAATCAAAATATTTGGCTTATTTATTGCCAGTAATTGATATTAATAAAATTATGAAAAGGTTATTTATAATAATTTCTTTTTTGCCATATCTGGGTTTTGCCCAAACCACCGATGATTACCTGAAATCGGGAAATGAGAAAGCTTCCAAAACAAACTATACTGAGGCTATATCCGACTTCACCAAGGCAATTGAACAGGATGGTAAAAGCAAACTGGCTTATTTTTACCGGGGAAATGCCTATAACGACATCTGCCGGTATAACGATGCGATAACTGATTTCAATAAAGTAATTGAGCTTGATCAGAACTTCGCGCGTGCCTATTTTTATCGCGGGAACGCAAAAAGTAATATCAACGCGTATAAAAATGCGCTCGAAGACTTTAAAGCGGCCCTGAATTTAGGCCTGCGCGACTGGCATATATATTATGCGATGGCCAGTGCAAAGAGTAATCTTGCTGACTATGACGGCGCTATCCAGGATTTTAACCGCGCCATAAGTTTAACCGGCCAAAACCGCGAATTATATGAATACATGGG
>JBIOHE010000616.1:0-2108 GCA_044448725.1 Sphingobacteriales bacterium
GCTGATATCAATGACGAAATAAAAGAAGTTCTAACAGAACTATCAAATGATCCTTTTTCGGCCAACGGGGATTCATGTATGGTATCCAAATTAAAAATTGGCGCTTTCATTTTCACGGATATTGACAAAAATACAGGGAAACTTGAGGATATATTGTTGCCATTAATGAAACATCAAAATGAAACAAACTTTGAAGCAGCGGGGACATATCTCTCTAAGCACCACGAAGATTCAAGATTGTTTCCTCTCAAATTAAGCGTAGATGCAGAGACTTCGGTAGTTACCGAATCAAGGAGTAGTAAAAAAGGGGATAAAGAAAAATATGATGAAAAAAAATCACTGTTAGGAGTCGTTGGTCAATTACAACGTTCCGGAAAATCAAATGTAGTCTGTATAAGTGATTCAGATTATTTAACGTTATCCAAAATACAAAGCAGTGTTAAGTGCCAGGAAATTATAACGTTTTTTGATAACTTTATTAAAACAAGGCGAATGGGGATATAATCAGCCCTTCTTCAAATGCCCGCTAAGCTGGGGGTTTTTGGAAGGCAAGTCAGTTACAACTTTTTCAACTTCGGTTTGCTGAACTGATACTGCATATTCCGCAGGCACTATTTTAGTGCCGATGGCTTCGGCATATACCTGGGTAAATTCAGCGCCAATGTATAAAATAGCAGCAGTGTAATAAATCCATACCAGTATCACCAAAATGGAGCCGGCTGCCCCATAAGCCGAAGTGCGGGCAGCATATTGAATATACAAATTAATAAGGTACTGACCGCCCATAAAAAGTGCCGCTGTAAAAAATGCCCCCGCACGCACATCTTTCCACCTGATTTTAACATCAGGTAAAAACTTAAATATGATGGCAAACAAAACCGAGATAATGATAAAGGTGGTCCCTAAATTAACTGCGTTTAGCAGCAAACTTGTTAAGGCATGCATAAAATTGATAACCCAATCGCCTAAGGCTTTCAATACCAGATTAATTAATAAGGATGCCAGCAGCAAAAAACCCAGGCCAATGATCAGCGAAAAGGAGAGAAAACGGTTCTCGATAAATTTGAGCCATCCCTTTTTTGGCTTGGCTTTAACCCGCCAGATCATATTAAGCGAGTCCTGAATCTCCACAAAAATACTGCTCGCACCTATTAATAAGGTAACGATGCCAATTACAACCGTAGTTCCTGACTTACCCGAAAGCTGCAGATTTTTTAAAACATCCTGAATTTGAAGTGCTGCGGGTGTGCCGACAAAATGTGCTATCTGCGGATACAATTTGTTTTCGGTGGCCGCAGGCCCCCAAAATAAGCCGGCAAGTGAAATAACCAATATGAGTAAAGGAGCAATGGAAAAAACCGTATAGTATGCTAACGAAGCGCTTAATTTTAAGCCGTTATCATTTATAAAACCCATAAATGTGGCTACCAGGATATTCCATACCTCTTTAAAATAGGTTTTGCTAAAAACTTTCATGTCAGTTTAAAATCCAGGGACGTGCCGTAATGTATTGCATCTCACAGGCAAGCCCTCTGGATATTACTTATTAAAAGATTTAATGACTAAAAATGTTTGCCCGGAATTTTATATTATTTAGCGTCAGTTATCTTATCGCAGGGAATATCAAGCAAGGGGTATTTTGACCATCCGTTAAAATCATAATGCCACCATTCAGTCGCAATAACTTTAAACCCATGTGCAGCCATTACACTTTTCAATAATTCGCGGTTAGCAATTTCCTGTTTTGGCAGATCGGGGTAGCTTGCGCCGGCCTTTTTACTGAAACTATCAAAGCCAGTGGGCATATCCAGTTCTTTGCCTGTTTTTAAATCAATCAGGCTCATATCTATGGCACAGCCACGGTTATGCTTCGATCCTTTTCGCGGATCGGCTACAAAATTGGTGTCGCGCGCTGTTTCGTAAAATTTTACCGTAATGGCGTAGGGGCGGTAAGCATCGTATATTTTAATGCCAAGCCCCCTGATTTTCAAATCGGCTTCAACTTCTTTCAAAGCCAACACAACCGGAAGCCGCGCGAATGCCCTGGCCTCCTCATACATTTGCCGGTGGGTAAAGTTATTGGTGGTAGCATACCTTATATCAAGCAC
>JBIOHE010000617.1:0-2107 GCA_044448725.1 Sphingobacteriales bacterium
ACATAATGTGTTCCGCCAGTGTCAAACGATATTGTATTTTGATTGCCGTTTGAGGGCTTTTTGCACTGCGCAAAACAAACCGCCAACAGCACTATCATCAATTGTCGGAATTTCATCAGCGTTCTGGTTTCATCTTTTCCGCCGGGCACAATTCCATCCGGGGGATTTCCTTCCGTGTTAAAGGTATTAAAACTCCGTTACTGTTAAAAAGCAGGATGTGGATTACAGGTTTTCAGGTTGCGCGTTGCGGGTTTCAAGTTTCAGATTTCAAGATTGCCCCGGCAGAATATGTGCCTCCCAACCTTAACACCTTAACACTTTAACGCACTTAATTCCATTTCTTAGCCAACTCTTTAGTGCTATGCCAACCCTGCTCGGCATAAACAATCCCGGGGCCGGTTGATTTGGCACCGGTATGATGCACTGGCATAAACTGGTAAGTTGGGTACACGTGCAGGGCCTGGTAGTTTTGTTTTTGCACAAAATCGGTAAAGTATTTAGTACCCACCGATATCCAGGGGTCATCGTAAGTAACGGACTCCATATTAAAGATGTCCTGTATCATCAAACCTATTAACCGGTTGCCTTTGGTGGCTCCCATGTACCCGTTTGCCAGGTAACCCGGCATGGAGCTATCAAGTTCATAAACGGCCCAGCTATCGTGATAAACCATTTCATCCGGCAGCGCCTGCAGACAGGTAGCATCAGCATCCATAAAAATGCCGCCAAACCTGAAAAGTATTTCATACCGCAGTATATCCGACTTACCCACATAATTATTGCCAAATGATTCGTAGTGCTCTTTACATTTCAGATTTATCTTCTCCACTTCCTTTTCCGTCCATAATTTATAATGCCATCCGGGATTTTTTTCCTTCCAGGTATTCATCATATCCTGCGGACGCTTGCCCTGGTCGCCCAACCAAATCTGGTGGATTATTTTAGGAATGGTAGCATGTGCCGTGTAATTCAACCGGGGTTTATAATTAGAGCTGATAAAAGAAAGGTCATCGCGGTAGCGCATCACTATGTCGCTGTAATCATTCTCAACATAAACCAGGTAGGGAGTAAAAACATAGCAGGGATATTTTGGCTGGATATAATCGGCAATCAAATCATCGCAGGTATCATTGCCGGTTGTCCACAACTCTATCAGCCTGTCGTACATGCTATGGCGAACGATATATCCAAAACAGCCGTAAGCCTCGGTAACCCGGTGGATATTTTCACTGACCGGTGCCAATGCACGGCCAATATTTACCCCCATGTAAATAATCTGCCAATCGGATGGCACTGTTTTAAAAAATAAATCCAACCGGTCATTAAAATCGTCGCAAAAAACCACGTCATCCTCAAGTATCATTACCTGGGGCAGGTTTCTTTCCCTGGCCAGTTTAAGTACGGCTAATTGGCTTTCCTTGCAGGCATATTGGGCCTTGCTGCGAATGTACCCTGCAGGCAGACTTACCGAAGCCGCATCTATAGCCTCAAAACGCCTGACCTCTGCGAGTATGGGCAACAGGCGTTGCTCCATTTTCATCCTGCGGTCGGTCCTTTTATGCAGATTGATGTAGTAGCCATGGATGATATCACTGTGCGAAATTTTTCGGGTTTCTGCCGCCGGTGGTGTTTGTTCCGTTTCTTTAACAAGCCCCTTAACCTGGATAAACCCGTTCTTTTTCAGCAGCGTGTGATTAGTGGCAACATAATCATTCACTTCGCGCACTTTGCCCTTTCTATCCATGATAAATGCCATAAAATTTGTTTGGAAATGCAAAAGTACGCAAATAGAATTTTCAGAAGTGTAATCGGGTGTTTTCCGGATACTGTTGATAATTGACTTCCAACAGAATAAAACGACAACGTTTTGCCTGAACCAGTGTCTGATTTTCTCCGAAAGTCGAAACTCCTGCCTTCTAAAATGACACGATTTTTATAACGCCCTATTTTATAAGGTTTTATCAGAATTGTTAAAATAACGTAACATGAACTTTTGCACACCGCTTAACCGGGAATGTGCAAAAATATATAAAAAACTACCTATTCGGTGATGGTATTTGTCATTATTTATTTATTATATTTACTCCTAACATAGTGGCCTCTATAC
>JBIOHE010000618.1:0-2098 GCA_044448725.1 Sphingobacteriales bacterium
AAATAATATCATATTCAAGTTTGAGGGGAATAAAAAGTAACATGCAAGAAGCAATAAAATCAGGGAAATAGATTGTACGACTGAAACAATGGTTTGCCTGTGAATAGTCCTGTCTAACTGGAAAAAATTAAAAAAGTATCCCTGTAGCATCTGGCCAGCCAGGGGAAGGATTGACAGGAAAGATGTAAGTAGGTTCTTAACCCCTACATAGGTAAATAAACAAAGGAATACAGATCCAAAGGCGAACAACCCCAGCTGAATATTAAAAACCGCATGCCTGAAAAAAATCTTTTCATCTTCTGTTTTATACTCCCCTGCAAAAAAAATTATTGAACTATTCAGCCAACCATTGATAAGTTGTAATACAATTAATACAATCGCAATGATGAACGAATATAAAGCATACTCACTTTCTTTAAGAATTTTGGTCAATAAGTAAATATAAATCATTCCAGAAATTGCAGGAACGACTTTGGCAGGAATATAAGAGACTATATCTCTTTTTAACCCTTCGGAATGAGACATTCAATTTAATCTTTTAAAAAGAAAAATCCTTAATGATCATTTAACAAATGAAAAAAGATTTTCTGGAGTGAACCCAAGCATGGCGCAGCTGATATGATATATTAGGCAAAAAACTAATCAAAAAACTGTATTAACCAGCTTTCAATAGCAAGCAAAGCCCATATAGTATAGCTGGCGTCAATCTTACCACTGGCATTGGCATCAATAAGATTTTTTACTTTTTGTGGGTTAAAAATATTCCGTTCAGTAATTTTCTGAAAACTCAACCTCTCGCCAATCATTTCATGCATATCCTCCCTGATCCATTTTCTAACGGGCGCCCCAAATCCTGTTTTGGGTCTGTATATGGCATCCTTTGGCAAATAGTTCTCTCCCAGTTTTTTAAGTAAGTATTTTGTTTCATTACCTCTTATCTTATATTTGACAGGCATGGATGTGGCCAGCTTTACCAGTTCTGTATCAAGAAAAGGAACGCGTGTTTCAACCCCGGCAGCCATACTCATTTTATCTGTGTAATTCAGATTATGGTCAGGCAAAAATCCCTGTGATTCCAAATACAACATCTTATTCAGATCATCTGTATCAGCTGGAAGTTCATTAATTTTTGACTCCAGATATTGTTCAGGGAGCACCTTTTCAGCAATGGCTTCTTTAGCTGATTCAGAAAATAGTTCTGAAATAGCTTCTGTAGACATCCAGGTAAAATACCCGGCAAACCGTTCATTCTTAGTTTTATTTACTTCTCTTAATATTTTTTTACTTCTTCGTATAAATGGATTACTGACATCAAAAACAGACAACAATGAATCTGTAATTTTCACTGCTATTTTGGGAAACAATTTTAATAAAGGTTCCAGTCTGAGTGCCTGGTGCCGCCGGTATCCGGAGAAAATATCATCTCCCGCTGTGCCTCCAAGTAGAACCTTGATATTCATTTTCCTGGCACAGGAACATATATTGTAAACATTAAGTGGTGCCGGATCAGCCTGTGGCTCATCTAGATGCCAGATCATTTTATCAAATTCACTTAAGATATCTATCTTAGCCGGAAAGACTTTTAAATCTACCTCTAGATGATCTGCGATTTTTCGGGCATAATAGTAATCATCAACCAGGCCCTCTTCACTGGAAGCATCTCCAGTATCAATTGTAAAACAGGTAATTTTTTGACTGGGACTGATTTTTTTAGCCATTGCTACAATCATGCTTGAGTCGAGTCCACCGGATAGATAAAATCCCAAAGGCACATCGCTCATTAATTGTCTCTTAACGGCAGAAGTTAATGCTTTGTCAAGCATAGCAATCCATTCTTTTTCGCTTCTTTCCGTCTTATCAACATCAAATGACATTTCATAATACTTGGTAAAAGCCAGTTCTTTGTTTTGAAGATCAAATATTAAATAATGTCCGGGAAGTAGTTTGCTGACATGCTGAAAAGGGGTTATCACACCCGGACAATACAGCAATTGCAAATAATAAAAAAAGGCAAGCGGGTTTAAAGATTTATCAAATCCTGGAATATCTTTAAACAATTTCATCTCAGACCCGAAAGCAAATTGACCATCCTTATAAT
>JBIOHE010000619.1:0-2086 GCA_044448725.1 Sphingobacteriales bacterium
CTTGTTAACAATGGTGCTTTTTAACGCTATCTGGGTGGATACGGAATTATTAATGGCATCGCCTATTACCACGTTTTTGCTGAAAAAATATGCAGGACCGGCATTATTCATAAAATTGGTGAAGGCTACTATACGGTAATTGCCCTTTTTAAATGAATATTGCGAAACCGGAATACTACCCCAGGCAACACTGTTTTTTACCTGTAATTTTACCCCCTGGATCAGCGAATCACGCGGCCCTAATATATCAACATAAATAATTTTACTTAGCGGAGATGGCTCATGATTGCCGATAGTTAAATAAGCTTTGAACCAGATGGTATCGCCTATTGCATAATAAGGCTTATCAAAATGAAGGTAAACTTTTTCAATCGGGAAGCTATGATAGATCTTGTCTGTTTTAACCATAATCTGGTTTAATACAGCCGCATCATTTTGTGCAAAAGCAGATGAGCTATAAATAGCAGCAAACAAAAAAACAAAAGAAAATAGTTTGAAAAATTTCATAATAGAGGATTACCGGCTGTAATGGGCTAAATATAGCCCATTGCTGTTTAAAAACGATGAAATGCCGGATACTTTAACATTTTTTTACATTTTTTACAGAGAGCTACTTAACTACAAACTGTTCCGTATTCCTGCTTTGTTGCTGGAGTAATATGATCTTGTCACTTGTTAACTCATTCAGCGAGGCTGTGGTATAATGCCTTACGGTTATCAACGTGAGGCCGTCATTATATTTCACTTTAAACCCGGCGCTTAAATCCTGCAAAAGTTTATTGAAGCGCTCTTCGTAAAAATCAAAACAAACGGTAAAACTAAGTGCCGATGTTTGCATCATATTCACTTTAACCTGGTTTTGTGCAAACAGACCGAAAATTGTACTCAAATGATTTTCGGAGATAAACGAATAGTCTTTGGCCGACACCGACATTAATACCTGGTTTTGTTTTAAGATGATAACAGGTTTTAAAAACTTATTAACCACCTCGTCTTTAATAACCGTTCCGGGAGCTCCGGGGTCGGTAAATGGTTTTACCAGCAGGGGGATATGGGCGTTTTGAAGCGGTTTTATAGTTTTCGGGTGAATTACACTGGCTCCGTAATAGGTCATTTCAATGGCCTCGGAGTAGGATAACTCATCGAACTTAACCGTATCTTCAAAATATTTCGGATCGGCATTTAATATTCCGGGAACATCTTTCCAGGTGGTCACAGATTCAGCGCCCAGGCAAGCTGCGAATATGGATGCGGTATAATCCGAACCTTCGCGACCGAGCGTGGTAGTAAAGTTTTCGGACGTGCCGCCTAAAAAGCCCTGAGTTACCACTATCCCTTTTTGTAAAAAGCCCGGAATATCACGGGTAATGGAAGCACGGGTTTTATCCCATTGTACCATGCCTTCGCGGTAGGTATTATCGGTATGGATATACCCGCGCACATCCAGCCATTGGCTTTTTATACCTTCTTTGTTTAAATAAGCGCTGACAACACGAGTGGAAACCAGCTCGCCGATTGACACAATCTGGTCGTAAGTAAAATCATAACTGTCATGCGGCTCATCTTCAATAATCCAGTCTATCTCTACAAACGTATTGGCTACTTCATCAAAAACAGGGTTCGATGGCTCAAACAATTGTGCTATAATGTCAAAGTGGTATTTCTTTACTTCTTCAAAAATAGCGTGTACATCGTCATCTCCATTAATATAGGCTTTGGTCAACTTTTCCAGCGCATTGGTAGTTTTCCCCATTGCCGAAACAACGATCAGCAACTGGTTCCCTTCAAATTTTTTAACAACCTTTACCAGATTGATTATACCTTCAGCATCTTTTACCGATGCCCCTCCGAATTTAAAAACAAGCATTATTTAATATGTAAGGTATTTTAATTTCACAATCCCACCTGTAACAACTGTTCCTTTGATAAAGATCCGTTTAACCAGCCAGCCTCAATATTAGCTTCATATTTTTTATAAAAATTAAGCGCAGGCTCATTCCAGTCCAGTACCTGCCATGTCATTCCGTTGAACCCTGATGCTTTTGCCTCAGCAATAAGCTGGTCAAACAACAGTTTCCCTACACCC
>JBIOHE010000620.1:0-2082 GCA_044448725.1 Sphingobacteriales bacterium
ATACACTACCTGTCTTTATGTAAAAGTTATTTTAACCCCATTGACAGCCAGCAAATAAAACAAGGGACCGATTTTTTTATCATCACCGGAAATTTCAGCAAAAATGGCAGTCAGGAAGCTGTTGCCTGCTCGGTTAAACGAAACCAAAAGAAGCAATTTAAACGCAATAAAAAAGATTACCAGCGTCTTGCAGATCATATAGGCTTGTTCCCCCTGGTAATGGTATCGCCTTATGATATCAGCATTATTATAGAAGGCAGCGAAGAACGCCGGAAATTTATTGATAATGTGATCTCGCAAACAGATAATTCGTACCTGGATGAGCTTATCGTTTATAATAAGGTATTGGCAAACCGGAACGCCCTTTTAAAACTTATTGCCGATACCGGCCGTTACGATCCCGGTTTGTTAGAGGTGATGGATGAGCAGTTAACCGTGTCGGGAAGCCGGATCTTTGAAAAGCGCAAGGCTTTTATGGAAAGTTTTACAGGGATCTTTAATAAACATTACCAGTTTTTAAGTGATAATGCCGAGCAGGTTGAACTGGTGTACGAATCGCAATTGCTGCAGGAAGACATTGGCTCATTGCTGAAAAAGAATATTGAAAGAGACAGAGCCCTGGAGCGAACAACCGCTGGGATCCATAAAGACGATCTTTTATTTGCTATCCATGGTATGCCGATGAAGAAATTCGGATCGCAGGGGCAGCAGAAATCTTTTTTAATCGCATTAAAATTAGCGCAATACAGTTTTTTAGATCAGCAGAACAGGTTTAAACCAATATTATTACTGGATGATATATTCGACAAGCTTGATGACCAGCGGGTTACCAAGCTAATGCAAATGATATCGAACCACGATTTCGGCCAGGTTTTTATTACCGACACCCATGTAAACCGTGTTAAAAATATATTCAGCGAAATTGGGGTTGATATAACGCTGTTTAAAGTAAAAGGAGGGGAAGTAGATGCGTAAAGCCAATGATAAATCTTTGAAAGAGGCCATCGAACAGATGATGCAGGTTTACAAGATCAAAAGAAAATTTGACGAAACGGGTATCATCGCCCACTGGCCCGAGCTGGTAGGAAAGCCGGTGGCAAATCGCACAAAAGAATTATTCGTCCGTGATAAAAAACTGTTTCTGCGCATTGAATCATCCGTGATAAAAAACGAACTGATGCTCATGCGCACGCAAATCATAAATAAGATAAATGAGGAATCGGGTGCAGTGCTGGTCGAGGAGATTATTTTTCTTTAGCCTTCCAGTGGGGGAAAAAAGTCCTCAAATTCAAATCGTCGCTCATTCTTGAAAAAACGAGAATAAAAAGGCCGGGCAAAATAAAAGCAAGCTGTGCTTCGGGGTGTGTCCTGTATAATAATACTGTTCCTGAAACTAACACTATAATAAGCAGAGAATACAAAATATACTTCAGCAAAAGTTTCATAATTCCTGATTCTGTTTATAATTGATAAACGTTAATGCAAGATACAGATTGCCTTAACTTTATAAAAATATGGACTTCTTTTTAAAAAACCAAAATAAAAAAAAAGCCGGGTGCAGTATTTGTTAACATTACACCCGGCCTGTGGAAAAATCTTAGAATTTTTCGAGGGACGAAAAGAAGAAACTACCCTCAATTGCAGCATTTTCATCTGAATCGGAGCCATGAATTGCATTTGCACCGATTGACTCAGCAAATAAATTACGTATAGTTCCTTTTTCAGCTTTTGCAGGATCAGTAGCGCCGATAAGTTTACGGAAATCTTCAACCGCGTTATCTTTTTCAAGTATAGCAGCTACAATTGGTCCCGATGACATAAAGTCAACCAATTCACCGTAAAAAGGGCGTTCTTTATGTACTTCATAAAACTCACCTGCTTTTTCTTTGCTTAATGCCAGGTATTTCATGGCTTTTATTTTAAAACCGCCTTTTATTATCTGATCTAAAATAGCGCCTGTATGCCCGTTGCCAACTGCGTCGGGCTTTATCATGGTAAAAGTTTTATTGCTCATTGTTATTTATTTTTGTGTATTTAAATTTATTCTATTGGTTCAGATCTTCTATATAACTAAATATTAAA
>JBIOHE010000621.1:0-2080 GCA_044448725.1 Sphingobacteriales bacterium
GCACCAACCTACAAGACAATACACCGTAATACTGCGTTAAATAACAAGTTCAATAGTTAAGGATTTTTTAATGCAGTCTAAATTTTTTAAAAGCCATATGGATTCAAAAATAGCCTTTGAAAACGACTTAGGTCGAGCAATGTTATCTGAATGTGCGGTGAACAATCATATAAAAGATACGCTGCAATCCCTGGCTGATGTCTTACAGCAAAAAATATTAAATCCAATTATCGAGGCGACTGCTATTGTTGCTCATTTCGATGAGATTAAACCGGTTGAGTTCCGTGCAGCAATAACCCAACTGGCTAATATGCATAGCGATCAAGAAAAACAATACGGCGGGTTATTAAGAAGCCAATATCAAACTGGCAATGAAATTACCAACGATATAACAAAAATTCACCACCTTTTGACAACACTGAAACAGACACTTAACAACATAAAAGAAACAGCGACAACAGCAGATAAAATGGCACAAGTAATCAAGGTCATTGTTGATTTGGGATACGGCTACGTTGAGAAATTACCAAACTTGCGAGTTGATCACAAAGAACCCTTTGATCTTGTTAAAAGCATGATATGGCCATCACCTGAAGAAATGAATGTACGAATCATGCGCGAGGAGCGAGATAAAATCCCCAAATATGCAACTCAGTTGGGAATAGGCAGAGACGATTTAATGCCTATGGAAGAAGCACAGAAAGTGCCACATTTTATAGCTGGGAAGTCAGTTTTTTTAGGGATTGATATAGAAGAAAGATTGAAAATAACCGCCGAAGAATTTGACAGAATTAACACCAAGCTAAAAATGGCCTTAAAGGCCCAAGACCTCGTTTTAATTAAGAAAACCAGCCAAGAACATACGGATTTTTTAGAAAAACAGAGCACTAATTTTGGCAGCCTCTGGGTTGCTGCATTGACCAACCGACAAGATGTTCCAGAAGGGGTACTCAAAGCATTTTTAGCAATGAACCCCGGTGAGTTTCAGGCCTTCGCAAAAAAATTTGAACCCGCTTCAATAAAGTTAGCAAAAAGCATCGATTCCCCACTCGTTGCAACCATCTCCGGATCTGCTGCAAGACCCTTGATAGCACTTCAACACCTCGGTGCATTTTATACCAATGGAAAATTTGATCATGAAAAAGCACAAATACTAGCAAATTGTATTATGGGCTTGTTTGTTCAAGCGGGTCATCACTCTTTTCTAGAAGTTGCTGAAAGCTATAACCGATTAATAGATTATATTGTTTTAGAACAAGTTGAAATGCTCCCCGAAGCAGCAAGTCAAAAACTTATTATAGAGTCAATATTACCCTACTTTCACGCAGGTGATTATGAGTCTTTCTTAAATATCAATTATAGAGAAGTAATCATGCCATATAAATTAAACCCTCACAAACAGGTTAAAATTTAGTGAACTGACGTGTTTTTTTTTTGCAAAAAAGGTAATTTATAAGTCAAAGTGCTACAATTATAAAACAGGCTCATGAGCGGGATAAGGACGATGACATTTCCTAATTGTTTTTATGAAACCAAGCAGTATCAGTTTGTTTTACAAAATACGGCAATACCTACAGGCTTATTGAAAAACCCGCTAGATCTTGTGAATAGCCCACGCCCCTGGGTGATGGTGAATCAGTCTTTGTCGGTAAAAGAGCCCCAAAAGAAAACCTTGATTTTTGCTGATCATTTTTTTCAGAGCCGATCTCAAGAACAACAACATCTCATTATTTCTCATCTGTTCGCTGCCAGGCGCGAAGGTTTTCATATTTTGATTCAATTACCTGACGGGGAATTAAAAGAATGGAGTAGCCGTAATGACATTTCTCCTGATTATACGTTGGATTTACAAACCTATGTTAAAGAAGCCATTAATAATTTAGCTTATACGCAACATAAGCTTGGTGTCGCACATATTTTTGTTCTGGATTACTTTGGTATTAATGCATTATTGGGCGAGGATGAAAATTTAATTGATAGGCATTTTTTTCACAAGCAGCCCGATGCGTTTTTTTCTTTAATTTCAACAAGTAATAAGAGTACTTTTCAACTCGATATTTCATCCGCTACTGATTTATCC
>JBIOHE010000622.1:0-2078 GCA_044448725.1 Sphingobacteriales bacterium
ATACATAACAGTTCAAAAGCCATTTTATTATGGAGTTTGCTCATTTTGATTTTAGTTTCAAAAGTTTATGCGAATCCGCCAAAAAAGGTTGTTAAACTTGGGTTTATCCCCCTGACTGACTGCGCTCCATTGGTTATTGCAAAAGAACTTGGCTTTTTTACAAAGTATGGTGTCGATGTGCAATTATCCAAAGAAACATCATGGGCTGTTGTTCGCGATAAAATTTTAAATGGCGAACTGGACGGGGCTCATTGTTTGTTCTCCATGCCCTTTTCAGTTTACACAGGTATTGGCGGAAAAGCAGGCTCTGAAATGAAAATCGCCATGATTTTAAGTAACAACGGACAAGCCATTACACTGTCAAAAGATTTTTGCGGGTTGGTTGGTTTCAGGGATTTGAAAAAAGTTGCCGCAGCTATTAAATCAGTAAAAGCCCGTAAAGAAGTAACCTTTGCCATGACGTTTCCCGGCGGAACACATGATATATGGCTAAGAAACTGGTTAGCCGCCTGCGGTGTAAATGCTAAGTCGGTTGGAATTATAACTATCCCGCCACCGCAAATGGTAGCTAATATGAAGGTTGATAATATGGAGGGATTTAGTGTTGGCGAACCGTGGAATGGTGTAGCCGCATCACAGGGAATTGGATTTACACAAATATCCAGTCAGGATATCTGGAAAAACCATCCCGAAAAAGCATTGGTAGTTAATAAAGCATTTTCTGAAACGGACAAAGAAGATTTGAAAAATGTGATGAAAGCGCTTATAGAAGCCTGTAGATGGCTTGATGTAATGAGCAACCGTAAAAAGGCTGCTTTAATACTGAGCAAACCCAATTATGTAAACGCACCGGTGCAGGTAATAGAAGCCAGGCTGATGGGATCTACTGATATAGGCTGCGATCTGGGGGTTCAGAAATATAAAGATGATTATATGCTGTTTTATAATAACGGTATAGTGAATACGCCAAAAGTGTCATACGGAATTTGGTTTATGGCTCAGTTTATGCGCTTTGGCATGATTAGCGCAGCCCCTAATTACAAGGAAGTTGCACAGAAATTAATAATGACCGATTTGTATAATGAAGTGGCTAAAAGTATGAACGTGCCCGTTCAGGAAGACATGAAGCCATTTAAAACGAATTTGGAAACCATCGTTTTTGACCCGAACAACCCGGCACAATATATTGCCGGGGCAAAAAAATAGAATGGATTGTTATTTAAAGGACAGGATTTGCCGGGCTGATATGGCCTGGCATCTCTTGCCTGAATTAAATTGGATAGAGATATGAAAAATGTATTTTCAGTTAAATCATTGATGTCTGTAGTTTATTTCCTGGCGGGAATGGTAATTATGGGGGGTATCTGGGCTTTGATTGCTAAGATAACCAAAAATGAAATCCCAACGCCTTTAGCTACATGGGCGGTTTTTAAAGAAGTTATGCACCACCCGTTTCAAAACGACGCGGACCAAAAGGGGATTGGCACTAAATTGTTAAGCTCGCTTGGCAGGGTAAGCATTGGCTTTGGTTTGGGCAGCTTATTCGCGATTCCATTGGGCTTAATAATGGGGAGCAGTAAAATTGCCATGAAGATCATCAATCCGATGGTGCAAATTTTAAAACCTGTTTCGCCTTTGGCATGGTTCCCACTGGGGCTGGCAATTTTTCAGGACTCGCCAAAGGCAAGCATCTTTATGATATTTATTTGTTCTTTATGGCCTACTTTAATAAATGCGGCATTTGGCGCCTCAAATATTCCGCAGGATCATAAAAATGTGAGTAAGGCTTTCGGGTTTTCAACCTGGAAATACTTTACCAAAATATTATTGCCCTTTAGTTTACCCCATATCATTACCGGGTTAAGGCTGTCAATTGGTATTGCCTGGATGGTGATTGTTGCCGGCGAAATGCTTTCGGGTGGAATTGGATTAGGGAATTTTGTTTGGGAAGAAGGATTTAACGGGGGAAGTATAGCTAAAATTTTAGTCGCTATCATCATTATTGGTTTAGTGGGATCATTGCTCGACAGGTGTTTTACCTGGTTACAGCAAAAATTCTCATACGCAGTATAGCACCA
>JBIOHE010000623.1:0-2074 GCA_044448725.1 Sphingobacteriales bacterium
AGTTAAGGGTTAAGGCCGCGGCTTTAATTGGCAGACTATTTTGCTGATCTTCAGATACACCAAAATAATTATGCTGCATCATTAAATTCAATTTCTGAAACCCGGATAAACTTACTTCATAGCCAAAAACATTGTCGGTAATTTGTACCGATGATGAATAGGGCCCGGTATCTTGATAATATGCTCCTATAGTTAAATAAAAGTTGTTCCAGTCAGTATTAATATTAGGGTCAGCTGTTCTTTTTTCTTGCGAATTAGCACCAAATATGTTGTTCTTAATATAAATGTTCGAATTATTTTTAAGCACATCAGCACCATAACTTGGCGATAAGCTTACCACCCCATAAAACACATTGCCCTCGGCCTTCGTTTCACCACCGAGTACAATGTTCGAAACATAATTTGCCATACACTCAGATTGGATATTATCAGCTATTGTGATGCCATCTTCCTCTACGCCAATAAAATTATTTTTAAGTATCAGGTTATCTGTTGAACTTTTGTTCTGAAAAGCTCCTTCGCCTACCGTAAATTCCAGGGCCTCGCTGCAATTATAAATTACATTCCCTTTGCCGGGCTGTCCTAATTGTATGCTTTTGTTATTACCGCCAATAATAAATACTTGTATACCTGTATACCTATCATAGTTTGAATAAAATCCCTTGATGATCAATCCATCAACTTCTAAACTATTTACGTTTTCCACGTAAAAATAATCGATATAGGCATTCGGGTCATAGTAGTTGCCACCTATAACAACCTTGGCACCATTTACCGATAAAGCTGTGCCTGGCTGGGTGCTGCCATCAATGATCATGTCAGAGTTTATGGTTGGTAAGTTAGATAATAACGTTATCGTCCTCCCCGCCACACTCACATCCGGCAAATTAAAATTAATATAATCTTTCTCTAAATTTCCATTCGCCGCTGCCTGCGTCAACGCATCCCGCAATGTTCCGGGACCTGAATCTGCATTACTGGTTACCACAAATACCGCTGAAAACCCCCGAAGACAAAAAAACAGGAAAAATAAGGAGAGAAATAATTGTTTCGGCATTAGGTTAATCACGCAACCAAAATACAAATTTCCTGCATAATCACGATATTTAATTTGGGTATATATCACGTGTAAAGTCATTGTCAATATCTGATTAGCTAATTGTTACTCATCACCTAAAATTGTACCTTTGCCACAATTTAACTGCTCTCTATATCTCATGAAGTTGAACATTGATTACCAGGAAAAATTCCAGTCGAGGCATATAGCTCCTAATCAGGCTGATACTGCACAAATGTTAAAAACCATCGGCGTAAATTCGCTTGATGAATTGATAGATCAAACTGTACCGGCAGGTATCAGGCTAAAAGCGCCGCTGAATTTACCTGCGGCTAAAAGCGAGTTCGACTACCTGAATACGCTTAAGCAAACCGCATCAAAAAACAAGGTGTTCAAGTCGTACATAGGGCAGGGATATTATGATGTAATAGTACCGGGCGTAATACAGCGCAATATACTCGAAAACCCAGGCTGGTATACCCAATACACTCCTTACCAGGCCGAAATTGCGCAGGGCCGCTTACAGGCATTATTAAACTTCCAAACTATGGTAATTGACCTTACCGGGATGGAAATTGCCAACGCGTCGTTATTGGACGAAGGTACTGCTGCAGCCGAGGCCATGTTTATGCAGTACAGCCTGCGTAAAAATCAAAGCGCCAATGTGTTCTTTGTATCGCAGGAGCTTTTCCCCCAGACCATTGATATTTTAAAGACCCGTTCAGAGCCTTATGGCATTGAACTGCAAATAGGTGATCACCGTACTGCTGAGTTAACCGATAAAATGTTCGGCGCCATAGTACAATATCCCGCAGGTGATGGCGAAGTGTATAACTATAAAGATTATGCTGCAAAGGCACACGAAAAAGGCATTAAACTAACCGTAGTTGCCGACCTGATGAGCCTGGTACTGTTAACCCCGCCGGGCGAATGGGGCGCCGATATTGTGGTGGGCTGTAGCCAGCGTTTTGGCGTGCCGATGGGCTTTGGCGGCCCGCATGCTGCATTTTTTGCCAC
>JBIOHE010000624.1:0-2071 GCA_044448725.1 Sphingobacteriales bacterium
AAGTAAACGACATTGATTGGTCATTGGTCATTTTTTCAAGTCTCTCCGCCTATTGGCGGGGGAGATTTAGAGGGGGCTTAGTCATTTTGCACAAAAACCAAATAAACACTTCTCAACCTTTGTCAATTGCTTCAAATTACTAATTTTGTTGAAAACCGGCAGCCATTGAAGATCCTCATTTTAACACATCGTGTTCCATTTCCGCAAAACGGGGGTTACCCTATAGTGGTATGCAATACGGTGAAGGGTCTGGTAAACCTGGGGCACGAGGTTTCATTGGTATCGCTTAACGCGAAAAAAAACCACCACCACGAATATAATGACGATGATAATGAGCTGCTCTCCCAAATAAAATACAGGGCTTTTGATATCGATATCAATGTATCGGTATTTGATGTTGCCGTTAATTTATTCAGCAAAACTTCGTTTAATATCAACAAGTATTTCAGCAGTGAATTTGAACGATTGTTGATCCGTGAGTTAAAAAACACCACCTACGATATTATCCAGTTTGAGGGCTTATTGGTATCATTATACCTTTCAGCGGTAAGGAAAAACTCCGATGCCATGCTGATCTATCGCGCCCATAATATTGAGAACCAGATATGGGAGCGGCTTTCCGGGCAAAAAAACGATCCGTTTAAAAAATCCTACCTTAAAATGCATGCCAAAAGGATAAAGAATTATGAGTTGGAACAACTCAATAATTTTGACGGCATAGCGGTATTTACGGAACAGGATAAAACTACACTGCTTGAATACGGCACAAAAATACCCATTGAAATATTGCCCCTGGGAATAAACCTCGATCATTATAAACCCGATTTCAGCAAAACCGAATTCCCGAGCCTTTTCTTTTTGGGCTCCTTAGACTGGCTGCCTAACCGCGAAGGGATTGAGTGGTTCCTTGAAAACTTTCACAAGGAACTTACCGAAGGTGATTTGCGTGTGCGGTTTTATGTAGCCGGCAATGACATCCCGGAGAGTTTTGACGACTATGATGTGATGGGGAAAATTTTCATCCAGGGCGAGGTGGACGATGCGCTGGAGTTTTTAAACAGCAAATCAATTATGATTGTACCCCTGTTGTCGGGCGGGGGTATGCGCGTAAAAATTGTGGAGGGCATGGCGATGCAAAAATGCATCATTTCCACATCATTAGGCGCCGAAGGCATTAATTACGAAAACGGTACAAACATACTGATCGCCAATAACCAGGATGAATTTTACGAAGCCATAAAAACCTGCATTACCGATGAGGAGTTTTGCAAAACAATAGGTCTTAATGCCCGAAAATTGATTGAAGAACAACACGACGTAAATAAAGTAACCAAAAAACTGGTGGATTTTTACAAGGTACTTTTTGTTTTCGCCTGAAAAAAGTCCCGCATTTTGGTGAAATATGTTTTATATTTGTATAAAATATAAGCACTATAAATCAAGGGACATGGCAAAGCCGATAAAAGAAACGCCTATCCTTCGGGGTAAGGATGCGGTTAAATTCAACAAAGAGATGGAGAAATCCAAATCTGAAATTGTACCTGTAGCTGTAAGGGAGAGAATGAAATCTAATTATTCCCAATTACGGGCTATTGCTAAATTTTAGATGGACCTTAGCGATTTTCAATTAATAAGACTTACACTTGAGCATGAATTTAAGTCCTTTGATTGTAATGACGATGATTTAAATGAGTTTTTTCTCAACGATTCAAAAGATTTTTTGAGCAGCTTAATCGCTGTAACATACTTACTTGAAAGCGACAGAAATACGGTCGCTTTTTTTAGTTTGTTCAATGATAGAATTTCTTCAGAAGACTTTGCAAGTAATAGAAAATGGAGATTATTTAGAGAAAGGTCTATTTCTCCATCTAAAAGGTTCAAAAGTTATCCGGCGGTTAAGATTGGAAGATTAGCAGTATCACATGAATACAAAGGGAATAATATAGGTACCGCCATATTGGATTACATAAAGGAATGGTTTGTTGATAATAATCGGACTGGCTGTAAATTTATAACAGTAGATGCTTATGGTCAATCATTAATATTTTATGAAAAAAACGGATTCAAATAC
>JBIOHE010000625.1:0-2069 GCA_044448725.1 Sphingobacteriales bacterium
ATCTTTAACTTTAAAACAAATAAAACGGAGACACCCTATACGGCATTTTTAAAGAAAGCTAAAGTGGCGACACCAAATGAGGGGCGCGCTGATATTTTGCCTGGCGGCGACCTGTTTGTTGAAGAAACAAACAACAACAGGCTGTTAAGAGGAAACGCAGATAATATCCTCTGGCAATATGTCGATCGTATTGATAAACATTCCGTTGCGGCGCTTTCGTGGTCGAGGTTTATTTCGAAGGAAGAATTTAAAAAACTAACATTTTTGAAAACCAATTAACGCACATGATCCCCATTATCATTGTAGTCAATTATATCGGGCCGGGCCTGGGCGGCGGGGTTATCACGGCTGTATTGGGATTCCTTACATCAATTTTCCTTGCCTTATTTGCCATTATCTGGTATCCCATCAAAAAGCTTATTCAAAAGTTAAAGAACAAAAAAACAGATGAAAATTGCCCTGATTAGTTATTTATATGCTGTTTTTTTTATCCTTGCATTTTTAGCAGATCGCTTGCCGTTTTTAACCATGATAAACAATATCTCGCGCTTAGGTAAAAGTTCGGTCCAAACTATTAAATCGAATAATATTGAGGATTCAAAAAAACAGGGGATTTTACTTACAAATTCCTTTGGAATATTTAAGCAATCGTTAAAAATAACAGGCTGTATCCTGTTGCTTTCTGTATGCGGATTATTGTTGTTATTGCCGGGCTGCATTTTTCTGCACTTAAGCTTGTCGGTTTTATTCCATTTTACGATAACAACCGAAGGCCTGCTAATCTCCATCGTGTCTTTTTTTTCATACTTTTTATTAAAGCGATTGTATGTCAAAATCAGGTTATAATTTCATCGACCGGTTTATACACCGGGTTGCATTACAGTCAAAAGCTGTAGCAGAGGTTTCTTTTGATATTGAGGAAGCATTAACAAAAAAGAAAGGCAGCGCATTTCCCGGTGATCATGTATTTATATCGGGACTGGCCAGGTCAGGTACCACCATTTTAATGCAGTATTTATATGGAACGGGGCAATTCAGGTCATTAACTTACCGGGACATGCCTTTTGTACTGATGCCGGGAACCTGGAAAAAGATAGCGACCAGAACGAGCTCCGTTAAATACAAAGAGCGTGCGCATCTTGATAACATTAAAATAGGTATTGATAGCCCGGAAGCATTTGAGGAAGTATTTTGGCGGGTATTTTGCGGTAAACAATATATCCTGAAAGACAGGTTACTATTGCACAAGGTGGGGGACAGGGTATTGGAAAAATTCAGGGCTTACGTAAATAATATTTTGCTTAGCAGGGATACGGCTGAGCAGTCGCGCTATCTTTCAAAAAATAACAACAACGTTTTACGGTTTGATTCTTTGCGAAAATGTTTTCCCGATGCACATATCATTATACCCTTCCGCGAGCCCTTGCAACATGCCATTTCTCTATTAAATCAGCAGATCCATTTTTCCAAAATTCAACAGGAAGATAGTTTTTCTTTAGATTATATGAACTGGCTCGGGCATTTTGAATTCGGGCTAAATCAAAAATCTTTTTTTTTGAATGATGAAGAGACTTTCCGGGAGATTGGGCGCTATGCTAAAACGGATATAAATTTCTGGTTGTTGAACTGGAAAAACTATTATCGGTATGTCAGCGATCATCATACCCCGAATACCATCTTTTTCAACTACGATAAATTTTGCCAAAGTCCGGCGTCGGAATTATCCGGATTATTTAAAAAAATAAATGTTAATGCGGCTTCCATCCGGTTTGAACCATTTAACATGCAGGTAAAAACTATAGAAGGCTACGATAAAAGTTTATTGGAAGAATGTGAGGTAATTTATAAGCAACTTGAGGATAAAGCTGGATTATGAATGTGGCCGCCTCAAACCAAATAGGGATTTAATGTGAGGTGGATGTAAAGAAAATCTTTGCTCCGCCGTATGGCGGACTACCGCTTTGTAGAAACCAAATAACAAAGGATAATTGCCACGTCAGTGGCTACCCAATTCGCGAAGGGTAGCGACTGACGTGGCAAAAATAACGTTTGAATGATGTGCTACAAAG
>JBIOHE010000626.1:0-2051 GCA_044448725.1 Sphingobacteriales bacterium
TACCTGTCGTCGGCAGCGTCATATTTTTATAAGATACATATAATTATAATGCAATTTAAAAAAAGCCTAAAATGTATTGGGGTAAATTTTATTATGTTAAAAAAAAACGGCCAGGGGATTAATAGCGGCATTTTCAGCAAAAAACTCCTGGCAATAATTAGTCACATAAATATCTCCACGGCTAATATGTTCTTTTACCTTTGCAATTGTAGCTAAATATTCCGCTTTGCTAAGCCGCGATTGAATTTTTAAAGCAGGCTGTCCGCCACTTCGAATATCTGGTTGATTTTGAATTTGGTCAAATACTTGCTGCGGGTCATCCGCAAGTATTTCTATTTCATTTCCTTTGATCAGGATAAGATATTGCGGAACAAAAAAATACAAATCTGGAAAATGAAGGTTATCGGCGTTTAATGATGACAAATTTTCGGTTTCATTCTTCAAATCGTAACCAAAAAAACCCGGCATCCAGCCTGGATTTTTTTTTCGGAATGTATCTAATTCATCAAAAGCTTTACCTGATGCAGCAACCAGGTCGTCTTTAACCCCTGCCGCAATTAAACAGTCAAATTTGGAATACTGATCAACGAAGTTATTGGAGTCGAGATAACAAAAAACATTACAGGCAGCGGCCCACTGCAATGCCTGGAGCTTAAAAATTTGCGGATCGTTTATTTTTTTGATCACTGGAAAAAATTGCAGAGGCATCCCGGGTAACCGGGATGCCTCTATCTAACTAATTCAAAGAAATTAGTGTAATACCAATGTTTGTACCCTGTCAGGACCAACTGATAAATACTTTACAGGCACGCCTAACTCTTCCTCTAAAAAGTCGATATATTCCTTTAGTTTGGCCGGGATTTGCGAAACTTCGGTAATACCTGTTAAATCCTCATTCCATCCGTCAATTTCCTTTAAAACCGGTATCGGATCTATGGAACAAATATCATAAGGCATATAATCTATTACTTCACCGTCATAGTTATAATGGGTACAGGCGTATATTTTATCAAATCCGCTCAATACGTCGGCCTTTGTCATTACCATTTGGGTAACGCCGTTTAGCATAATAGCATACTTTAGGGCGGGCAAATCAATCCAGCCGGTGCGGCGCGGCCTGCCTGTTGTAGCGCCAAACTCGTGGCCTATACGGCGCAGTTCTTCGCCTTTTTCGTCGTTTAATTCTGTAGGGAAAGGACCGCCGCCTACACGGGTGCAATAAGCTTTAAATATACCTATTACCTCGCCGATTTTGTTAGGCGCAATACCAAGACCGGTACAGGCGCCCGCAGTGGTGGTGTTTGATGAAGTAACAAAAGGGTACGAACCAAAATCAATATCCAGCATAGTTCCCTGTGCACCCTCGGCCAAAACCCGTTTGCCTTGCTTTAAATAGTTGTTTACCAAATGCTCCGAGTCAACCAGCTGGAATTGATTGATTAAATCAATTGCTTCAAAAAAAGCTTTTTCGCGTTCCGAAAAATCATCAACTTCACCATACAGCGCTTTCAGCATGGATACATGCTTGTCGGCAAGTTTGCGGTAGCGCTCCTTAAAATCGGGCAGGGTAATGTCGCCGATACGCAATCCGTTACGTCCGGTTTTATCCATATAAGTTGGCCCGATGCCTTTTAAGGTTGAGCCAATTTTGCCCTCACCCATTTTTCTCTCCGAAGCTGCATCAAGCAACTGATGCGTAGGCAATATTAAATGCGCCTTTTTTGCGATCATCAGATTACCTTTAGCTAAAAGGTCATGCCCGGCATCTTTTAATTTATCAATCTCTCTTTTTAAGGTAATGGGGTCAATAACAACGCCATTGCCAATAAGGTTCATAGTATTTTCAAAAAATATACCTGAAGGGATGGTATTCAGAACAAACTTTTTACCATCAAACTCAAGGGTATGCCCTGCATTCGGCCCACCCTGAAAACGTGCGATCAGGTCGTAACCTGCGCTCAGCACATCCACAATTTTTCCTTTACCTTCATCGCCCCACTGGAGGCCTAATAATACGTCAACAGCCATTAATTTTTTATTTCTTATTATAA
>JBIOHE010000627.1:0-2045 GCA_044448725.1 Sphingobacteriales bacterium
AGGTAAATGGCAGCGCTATCAGCAAAATATCATCCGTAAACGGCGGATGGACCATAAAAAAGCTAAACCAAAACCTGCTGATCCAGGGAACATACATAGGACTGGTTATTTACCGGAAAGACAGCGGCGGCAACTGGGTTTTCGATCATAGAATTGAAGGCTTTGTCGAACCTTCAAGGTATGTTGAAGAAGATGATAAGGGTCAGATTTGGGTGGGCCATGCCTATAAGGGGATCTATAAAATTGTATTGAGCCGTGATCTGAAAAAAGTTGTATCCGCCAAATATTACGACAAGCAATCCGGCTTGCCCGGCAGCTATAATATCAATGTATTTAACCTTAATAACCGGATAGTTTTTTCCTCCGATTCGGGTTTTTGCGTGTACGACGACATTACAGACCGTTTTTACAAATACCAGCAATTAAATAAAATGCTGGGCACCTTCGCCTCATCAAACAAAATTATAGCGGCTATCGGTAAAAAATACTGGTTTATTAACCATGGCCGCGTTGCACTTGCCGATTTGTCGGTTCCCGGTAAACTAAGCATCGATTCAAACCGTTTTAATACGCTGAACGGGCAAATGGTACAGCATTATGAAAACATAAATCTCATCAATAATTCCATTTACCTCATAAGTATCGATGACGGTTTTGTTATCCTGAATGATGACGACGCATTGCTGCCCCTTAAAATACAATTACCCGATGTATTGATCAGGAAGGTTGAAAACATAACCGATAAAGTTTCGGTGATCAGCGAAAGCAGCAATAGTATAAATGAAATTGAGATCCCTTTCTCACAGAATAATATCCGCATTACGTATTCGCTTCCCTATTACAGGCAGGCTAAAATTAAATATCAATACTTTCTTGATGGCTATTCGAGGCAATGGTCTGACTGGACGACACAGAGCCAAAAGGAATTTACCAATCTTAACCAGGGTACTTATAAGTTTAGCGTACGGGCTAAAATCAGTGATGAAAATATTTCCCCGGTAACCGATTTTACATTTACCATACTTTCGCCCTGGTACGCCACAAAACTTGCGCTGTTCTTCTATTTCCTGCTGGTTATTTTGGTTTTTTACATAGTGAGGCACTACTACCATTTAAAACTACAGCGGCACCAGCAGGCAATTCATGAAAAACTGCATCGTGAAAAAGAAGAATTTTTAAAACAGGAAGCGATAGCCAATGAACAGCAAATTGTAAAAATAAAAAACGAACAGTTGCAGGCCGACCTGGCAAGTAAAAGCAGAGAATTGGCAAACTCAGCCATGAACATAGTTTATAAGAATGAGCTTTTACAAAAAATAAGCGAAGAGATGGGCCATCTCAAAGACAGCTCTGGCAAAAAACTGTCCGAAGACCAGTTACGACGCATCCAGAAAGTAATTGATGAAGGGATGAATGATGAGCGTGACTGGAATATATTTGAAAGCAGCTTTAACGAAGCACATGAGAGCTTTTTCAAGAAACTAAAAACAGGTCACCCCGACCTTGTGCCTAATGATCTGAAGCTTTGCGCCTACCTGCGCATGAACATGAGCAGTAAAGAAATGGCTTCATTATTAAATATTTCATTGCGTGGCGTTGAGATCCGCCGTTACAGGCTCCGCAAAAAGCTAAACCTGGAGCACGATAAAAACCTGGTTGAGTTTTTGATTGAGTTATAATATGAATTTTATTGTTAAATTTGTATATGGAAACAGTGATTATGCATCCCAAAAGTAAAGAGCAATTGTCTGCTTTAAAGGCTTTCGCTAAGGCACTTAAAATTGACCTTGAAACAGAGAAGAGCCCTTATAATCCTGAATTTGTCGCTAAGATCAAAGAGAGTCAAAAGCAAGCTAAAGAGGGCAGGATTGTTAGCTATACCCTTGCTCAACTGGATGATTTATGCAAATAGATTTTACCGAAAATGCTGATAAAGAATTACAATTCTTCATTAAATCCGGAAACAAGGCTATTTTGAAAAAAGTTAATGAATTAATTAAATCCATTAACGAAAGTCTTTTTGAAGGAATTGGTAAACCCGAACC
>JBIOHE010000628.1:0-2043 GCA_044448725.1 Sphingobacteriales bacterium
GTCTCTTAATCATTAAAAAAAGTCGTAGTTACTGTTAAAACTTTATAAATTAGTATAATAAAACCTAATTGTAATTTTCGGTATAATTAAAATTTTGTAGTCGCCAATTAGAAAGTTAGATACCCCTGACTAAGAAAGAACCATACAATAATTTTTAAAGGAAAGTTTTTAAATTAATAATGAACCTGATCAACCCAAATCATACCGATGATGCTTTGTTATTACAACAAATTGAAAAGGGTTGTAAACATTCATTTAATGTATTGTTTGAAAAATATTGGGATAAGGCGTACACCGATGCATACAGGCGGTTAAAAGACCCGGATCAGGCAAAAGATATAGTTCAGGAAATTTTTACCCACATCTGGTTAAAAAGAGAAAACCTGCATATTGATAACCTGGCCGCTTATTTCAATGTAGCCGTCAGAAACAAGGTGTTTAAGCAGGTAGAAAAACAAAAACATATTCACCCATTCTTTGATATTCTTGAGGATATGCCTGCAACCGATTTACAGGCAGATGGTAATCTGCTCTGGAAAGAGTTTCTTATTTCCTACGAGCTGCTTTTGAATACGCTCCCCCCTAAGAGACAAATTATTTTCCGCCTTCATTTTCAGGAAGACCTGCCTACCAAAGAAATTGCATCTCAATTAGGTATTACCAGAAAAACAGTTCAAAATCAGCTTGGAAAAGCTATTGAAAAATTAAAAGGCTCGTTATCACCCCCTGCTCCCGCTACTAATTGCTTTATTATCAATAGTACCCTGATTAATCGCTGAAAATATATTTTCACCAGCGATGGGACTTTCTTCTATTTTGGGGTCATACCAATAACCAATCGTATAAACAGTTTTAAATGGACAAGCAATATTTTCTCGGATTGTTGCGTAAACATCTTAATGGTGAAGCAACTGAAGCAGAACAACAATTTTTAGTAAAATATTATAACTTGTTTCAGGCCGAACCAGATGTTATTGCTTTACTAAGCGATGAGCAGAAAGATGCATTAAAAAATGAGATTAAAACGGCTATCTGGCAAAATATTGACAGTGAACCCGCTAAAAATATAATCCCGTTAAAAACCTGGATCATACGAATAGCCGCGGCCGCAGTGGTTATTGGTTTTTGCGCCACCGGATTTTTATTTTTACGTAACCAACCGGGTAAGTCTCCCGCCCCGTTATATTCGGCACATAAGAAAAAACCAAATCTGTTTTTAATCCTTCCCGATGGGAGCAGGGTAATCATGAGCTATGGCAGTAAGCTTAGCTATGCTTCATCATTTGATGGTTTAGCTAAACGGGAAGTATATCTTGTTGGCCAGGCTTTTTTTGATATAAAACACAAAGCTTCACAGCCTTTTGTTGTACATACCGGCAAATTGGAGACAACGGTATTGGGTACTGCATTTAATATTAAAGCCCTTAGGGGTGATAAAACTATTACAGTGACGGTAACAAGGGGCAGGGTGAAAGTTAGTGACCACAATAAACTCCTCGGTGTAATTACGCCTAACCAGCAAATCACCTATAATAAACAACAATACAAATCGGCTCAAAATAAGATAGATGCCGTTAGCTGTACAGCATGGACGGCACTGGACGATTTGTATTTTGAAGATGTTACTGTAGCTGAAGCAGCTAAGCTATTAGAAGACCGGTTTAAGGTTAAAATAGTATTCAGTGATCAGCTGGTTAAATCAAAACGTTTCACCTCAACTTTTGATAAATCTGCAAGCCTCGAACAGGAGCTTAAAAGTATTTGCATCTTCAATGATGCTTTTTATAGTTATGACAAAGAAAAATCTATTGTAACTATTAGTGGTAAAATCAATTAAATCTCAGATATATGAAGAAAAATTACCCGATTATCCTAAACGGATTTTATTCCAAAGAAAGCCTCAATGGTTCCCCGACATAAAAGAACCCTCTGAATTTTTTCTTGATAGAAAAGATATTCAGAGGGTCGCTTTGCTATTCGACTGCAATCGATTGCACAAGCATTGTGTTTTAAATTTTAACATTCAATCAATGACATTAATCA
>JBIOHE010000629.1:0-2035 GCA_044448725.1 Sphingobacteriales bacterium
CGCTATAACAGGTTGGTTTTTTTATACGCTGGTAAATGAGATTCAGATCTATAACTGGCTTGCAATAAAACCTGAAAATCTATCGGCAATGCCGCTGATGCTTGAGCTGCCCACCGGCATCAGGCAACTTAATGATCAAACTCTCCGGTATTATTATAGTATCGAAGGATATCTGCCTTATATAACGGCGATCTACGTTGCAGGTCTGCTGTTCAACACAACAAAGCTTGCCCTGACCCGCAAAAAGATCAATACAATAAGGAAAACCATGAGTATTGATATTGAACTTCAGCATAAAGTAACCCGGTTTACTAAAATGCTTGGTATTGATAAAAGTGTCAAGATTGGTTTAAGCGGGCTGGTTGAGATCCCCTGCATGACCGGCTATTTTAAACCTGTTATTTTATTGCCATTTACCCTGGCAACCTATCTTTCGGCAGACGAAATTGAAGCTATACTGCTTCACGAACTGGCGCACATAAAACGTAACGACTACCTCATTAACCTGCTGCAGCAGGTTATCGCTATACTATTGTTCTTTAACCCTTGTATCCAGCTTATTAACCGCATTATAAACGAGGAAAGGGAGAATTGCTGCGACGACCAGGTAGTAAATGCAACGGCAAATCCGCTGATATATGCGAAAGCGCTGTTAAAACTTGAACAAACCCGCCAGAATGACCAGCAGCTGGCGCTGGCCGCCACAGGCAAAAAGTATCATTTATTAAACAGAATTGAACGTATCATGAAAACAAAAAAAGAAACTACAGGCATTCGCCCGGCATTACTGGCCATGCTTATATTAACTATTGGTATTGGCTGTATTGCCCTGCTTAATCCGCAGATTGCAGAAGGAAAAATATCAATAAAATCAATCAGTCCGGTAATCAGCACTTTGTTATCCGACACATCGAACAAAGCAACATTAAAAAAACCGAAGCATTTGGCTAAAAATCAGGCTACTAAAAAATCCTACCATGTAACCGGGGAAAATCATTACAATCCGGCTGAAGCAGACAAAAAGCTTGAAGAATTAAGCGCAGAAGTACAAAGGGACTCAGAAGAACTGAGCAAATACTACAGTAGCGAAGATTTTAAAGCCACCCAGCGCGAACTGGAACAAAAAGGTAAAGAAATGCAGGAGTTTTATAATAACCCTGAATTGAAAAGACTACAGGAAGAGATGGGGAAAGCCAGCGGGGATTTTTCGAAAAACTGGGGCGAGAACGACAAGCAAAATGATCTTACTGCCAAAATGGGAGAAACAGGCAGAAAAATAGGCGCCTATTTCAGCAGCCCTGAATTCAAGAAAATGAATGAAGAGCTTGAAAAGAAATACGGCATCCCGCATGGTAATCACTATTACAACGACAATGATATTAAAGATGAAAAGTACAAAAAATACCAGGCTGAATTAGACAGCAAATTGCCGCCTGAGATCAGGCAGCAAACTGAACAGCTAAAAAAGATGGGAGAACAACTAAGTTCAAGGTACGAAAGCTCTGAATTTAAAGAGCAAAGCCTTCGTATGCGAGCATTAGGAGATAGTTTAAAACGGGCTTTTGATAACCCTGCGTTTAAAGAGCAGCAGTTAGCCATGGAAAAACTGGGCAAGCAAATGAGCGAACTTCAGAATAGCCCGAAATTGAAAAGAGAAACTGAATTATTGGAACAGTCTGTCAAAAAGATGAACACCTACATGAAAAGCGCTGCTTACAGGTTATATCTTGATCAGCTAAAATTTAACTACGAAAATCGTTTCAAATTTAATTATGACCTTGAGCGCCCGGAAAAACCGGAGAAACCCGAAAAACCAGAGGCTCCCGAAAAAGCCGGAGTCTCCGGAAAAACCAGGGGTTGATAATTAGGGATCAAATGCCGTTTACATAAGGAAAATGAATAATTAGTTCTTTCTATAAACGCTCTACGCCTCACCCTGCCCTCTCCAAAGGAGAGGGTTTAACAATGAGCGAAGTTAAAGTCCTCTCCTTTGGAGAGGATTTAGGTGAGGCAAAATTGCCAGGGAATCTTTAAG
>JBIOHE010000630.1:0-2029 GCA_044448725.1 Sphingobacteriales bacterium
CGGGTTATAGCTTGCCTTGTTTTTTTGCAAGATTAAGCTTTTAACAAACATTTCCGGCTTTTACACCTTCATCCGTCATTACTGTTTTTTCCAGGCTTGCCCCTGGTTGGGACTCAGGATGACAAAGGAGTAATTTATTTCACTCACCAATATGCCTCAACGCATAACCAATAAAATTACTGGTTAGTCCATAATCTTCAGTGCCTTTGCGACGGATAAAAAAGAAATCACGGGTAATTTTCAACCCTTCTATGGGTACTTCAACCAGTTCGCCTTCGGCTAATTGCCGGATGATCGATGGCCGGGGCATAAACCCGAGGCATTGATCGGCCAATAAAAAGTTTTTCAGCGCTTCGGTGCCGCCCAGCCTAATTTTTACAGACAGATCTGCCGGTTTTATATGCAGCCCGGACAATGATTTCAACAACGCGTTTAAAGTCCCCGAGCCTCTTTCGCGCAAAGCAAGCGGCGTTTTTACAAATTGTTTCAGCGTTAATGATTTCCCGGCCAGCGGACTTTTCGCCGAGCAAACCGGGATCACCTCATCGCTGATAAAGGGTTTGTATGATACGGTGGTCAGTTTATTGTCCACCTCTATAATGCCAATATCCACTTCGTGGTTAAGCAATGCATTTAAAATATATTCGGAATTTCGGTTAACCAGTTGCACATCCACATTGGCATACTCACGCTGAAATCCCGATAGGATGGAAGGCAAAATATAGAGGGCGATTGTGGTGCTGGCTCCCAGGCGTAAATGCCCGGCGGCATGCGAAAGGCTGCTTAAAACCGACAGGTCGTATTCTGCCTTGCGTTCAATTTCAGTAGCCTGCAGCAGGTATTCGTTTAACTTTTTACCGGCTTCGGTGAGCAATATGCTGTTTCCTTTACGCTCAAAAAGTGGCACTTTATACTGGTCTTCCAGCGCTTTGATGTGTTTACTGATAGCAGGTTGCGTAACAAAAAGGATCTGTGCTGCCTTGCTGAAACTAAGGTTGGCCGCAACTTCCATAAAAACACGGTGGGAGAAGGAGATCATGCCCAAAGATAGCAAAATCAGTATAAAATAAAGTTATAATGAATGTTTGGATATCGTAGAGACGCAATACTTTGCGTCTCCCGCATGCAAATCACGTGGATATGCCCTTCATTTCGGCACGTTCAGAGACGCAAAGTATTGCGTCTCTACGGGGGGTATATCAATTTTTTACTTTTTCAAAAACCTCTCCCGTAAATTTATAGGTAATGTATTTATCGGTTACTTTTCCGTTACCATCAACAAGTGGTACAAAAATGGTGTTGCTGGCATTGTCGAAATGGATAGAAGGTTGCACTTTTAAATTCACCACCGAACGGAAATCATAATCATAAGATAATCGGTTGTGTAAACCTGAATGCGTTTTTATAAGTTTTATACCATCTTTCAACTTTCCGTTTTCAATGGTGAAAACCTCTATCCCCTGTCCGGCATCCTTTGATGAAAAAACGCCATTATAAACCGCCAGGTAATACGTTTTATCATTTGCTTTCAATGTGTATATACTGGAATACGAGTAGGTGGGTCGGCCTTCTTCCGTCGAATCAGCCGGTTTAAAGTTGGATAAGGTTTTATCATTAACCTTATACTGAAACACATTTTCAAAAGCAACTTTCGAGCCACCTAAGCTTGTATCCCAGGAATAAATCCTGAATAAACCATCCGCTGAACTAACGACAGCTACATTATCACCTGTTAACGAAGGGTATTTAGCCTCAATAGTAACCGGGTATTCCGAGGCATAGTATCTCAATCGCTGCTCAAAGGCGTCGTTGGCTTTTTGAAGGGAATCGACATTTGATATCGTATCCTGACGCCACCGCCAGCTATCAATTTTTTGTAAGTACCGGTACAAATCGATATCAATATTTTTAGCTGTTTGCGCGGGTGTTTGGGCAAATAAGCTGAAAGGGATTAAGCAGCAGGATAAAAGATAGAAAAGCCTGATGGAGTACATTGGTCAAATATTTTTTAATAAAAATAGGGATAATC
>JBIOHE010000631.1:0-2029 GCA_044448725.1 Sphingobacteriales bacterium
GGGTAAGATAATATGATTCGTAAAATTACAGGGTGTTTTAACATAAAGAAGACAGGGCCCCGGCGGCATCGGGTTGGCCGGCTGGCAGAAATATACTACCCGCATTTTGCTGAATTTGTTGACTTCTCAACCGGCAAACTTTATTGGAAGTCTTATCCCCACCAAATGAAGCGTACAGATTTACTCAACGCACACCGGGCTGTCCGACAAAATCCCGATGGTACGTTTGTTTACATTAAAAATCGGCAAGATGGCCAACTTAGAGAATTAACAGAAGAAGAAATAATTTGGATGATTCTTAAGGCTACTAGCAATGGATAAAACTGATTTGAAGATTGGGAAATACGGAGATTTGAGTAACCCTGTTTCGTTATTTGGGGCAGAGATTTGGCTCAATAAACATGTTGGAGAAACTACAAAAGACTCTGGTTTCGCGATAACTGGTGTCGGATGGCAAATTTTTCTAGATAACAATACCGTATGGCATATAGCATTTGATAATGCAGAACATGCAACACTATTTTCGTTGAGGTGGTTATGACAATGTATTATGGAATGGATGATACTGTATTTGGTAATATACTTAGTACTCTCTCTGATTGCAAAAGGCATGAAATAAGCTTCGAAACATTAGATCGATGGTTATCTATCCGGTATGGGTTAAAAACAGTAGGTAATGCCGGCGGCCTCATTGAAGAATTTTATGATAGTACCGACGAATATCTGTATGAGATCAAAGATCAGCAAAAACTTCTAATGTTTATGATGAGGTGGTTATGACAATATTAGATATAACTGGAAGTTATGTAGTTAACACGTTGCCGTGGAATATCCTGCGCGATTGGTTGTTCGCGAATGTAGGACCGGCTGTGAAAGGCATACATCGTAGCAAGGCCCGTGCCGTATATTACACAGGAGTAGGATGGGAGATGTTTACAGTTCCGGAAACAAACAAATGGAAGATTTCATTTGATAACAGCAACGATGCAATAATATTTTCGTTGACGTGGCTATAATGGATAGAGATGATTTGATTTTTTCAATGCGAAAGAACTCTTATATCGACCCAGAGACGTTTGAATATATTGGACCCTCCGAGGAGGAAAAGGAATGGATTTGTATAAAAGCGGATGGTCCAAAAAATAACATATTGGAAATTGGTAAGTGGCTTTATGATCGGAATATTAAAGATTGGTATTGGAAAGACCGCGATCCGACTAGAATGGTTAATCGTATCAATCTTTACTTTAAAAACGAAAAAGATCTAACAATTTTTTTACTAGGATGGGAACCATAATGATTTGGAATTTTATTGATAAATTTATTGAGTTAAATAACACATACAATCCGTTATGTATTTTTGTAAATTTTGTGTTGAAAAATTTTAACCCAACGTAACAAAATTGTAACACATTGCGAGTAAAATACGTATTATGACTGGTTATTTTGTGCTTTTTTCTTAGATATAGTATCTAGGCGTTTTTTAATCATTTGTTTTGATTTTTCCAATCCATAAATTTCCTCCGCAGTTTTGCCTTTTCTAAGTTCTCCTATTTTTTGGGCTCCTTTTTTGCCGGATAATTTACATTTTGCCGCATGTTCGTTTGACTTAGGTTTTCCTTTAAGTGAATTAGATCGTTTGATTTTTAGTTCTTCTGCTTTTTCTGGACCATAAAGTTCTTCATAAGTTTTTCCTTTAAACCGATCAATTGCTTGAATACTTAGTTTTTTACAAGTTTCAATGCTGTGCGTCCTTCCATACATTCCGTTTAATTTTCCCGGCCTGGATTTTCCAGAACTAGCTCCAGTGCCGCCCTCACCGCCGTCTGTTCTATTATGGAGTATTCCGGTTCCTAGGTCTTTGCGTCCATACCATTTAATCATTCTTCGTTCGATTGCAAAGGCACCTAGTTCTGTTAAATTTTGCTCTATTATTATAATACGATAAAGATCAGAGGGTGTCTGGACTCCTCTGTTTTTAATCCTGTGATTCATCCAGGCCCGATCTTTTTGTCCTTTGCCTATATAA
>JBIOHE010000632.1:0-2020 GCA_044448725.1 Sphingobacteriales bacterium
GTACTATCAAAATACAAATAAAAATGACCAGAATTGAGATCTTAGATGAACTAAAAAAGGTTTTTGCACCTTATACTGCCAATAAAGAAATGCTGAACAGCATTAATGAAGATACCGACCTTATAATAGATCTGAAAATTAATTCCGCTAATCTGGTTGATATTATTATTGACGCTGAAGCGAAATACAATATTGAAATTGATTACGACTCTGCTGATAAAATAATTAATGTAGGCACCTGTATTGATGTGATTATGGAAAAACTCAATCAAAATAAATGACAAGCGCGGGTAATGATATCGTATGCTTAAATACAATTGATGTTGCCCGCACAAAACAATACAGATTTTACTCCAAAATACTTTCAGGCACAGAAATAGAGCTTTATAACGAAACAGCGTTTGCAGCAATACCCTTTGAAAACTTTGTCTGGCTGTTGTGGTCGATAAAAGAATCGGCTTATAAATACCTGCAAAGGAATAATCCCGGCCTGGTTTTCACCCCTGTCAAATTCATTATAAGGCAACTCCGGGCGCCGGGAGAATTCGCCCTGACAAAGTGTGAAAATACAGAAACGGAAAGCACTGGCTTTGATGACAGCATGGTATTAAAGGGCATTGTAACATTTGGCGACGTCTCTCTTTATTCAATGTCATTAATGCATAACGACCTCGTCCATTCAGTTGTTAACGACAATGAAGACTTTAAAAACATTTGCTGGGGCATTAAATCAATTGACAGTAATGAGCCTGACTACCAATCAACGGCAGTCAGGTCATTTTTACTTAACCGGCTGAACCGGTATTTCAGGATGGAGGGCCTTGCGATTGTTAAAAACCAGCACGGTGTGCCAATAGTAATCAAAGAAAACGAGGTGCAGCCAATCCCGGTTTCGCTGTCCCATCACGGGCGGTTTGTTGCCTATTCTTTTATCAGTCGGTTTTAAAACGATAAAGACACACTGATTTATAAAATTCACCCGGACTAAGCACCATGAAAAAGCAAAGTGAACCACCTTTCAAATCAGGAAAATGTTGAGGGATCAGTGCAAAGCCTGCCGGTAAACCGGCATGATCATTTAAGCCGTTATTTCTGTTGCTAAACTTACTGCAATAAAAATGAACCCAGTGATCGTCAGTGCACAATTCCAGGGTAATTCCACTTTTGTCCCCTTTTACCCTGGCGACCGGGGTACGGCTGCTATGTTTATTTATCACAAATGTGTGGTTGTATCCATTCCCGTTCCTCAATTGCCCATTATTATCATTTATCCGCGCCACTATGGTCGTTGCCTTTTTAAAATCAAAGGGCGTTCCGCTTACACATTCCAGATTCCCCGTTGACATCCCGCTGCCGTCTAAAGTGAAATAATTATCTGCACTTACTTGTATGTAATGATTAAATACATTTCCTGAGCCATTCAGGTTAAAAAAAGGCTGGTGACATTGAACAGATAAAGGCCTGCCGGTTGTGGCTTCGCAGGTTACTTTTAGCCCGTTATCGCGGGTCAATTTATAGCTAACTTTTACTTCTAATTCTTTAGTAACGCTAACCTCTGAATTGCCTGAAGAATAAGTGAAAATAACTGAGCTTTCATCGATTTGCACCGCATCCCAAACAACGTGCATTAAATCGATTTTTATGCCTTCTTCCTTAAAAATATTTGAGATATCTCCGAAAACATTTTCAGTTGACACAACTAAATCAATACACCGGCCCATCATATCTTTGGCAAACAAATTCACTATCCTGTTGCCGGCATTGGATATTTGAACCCGCATCCCATTCTCATTTTTCAGTGTATAAACTCGTATTTGATGCTTGTTAGTTGTTTTAACAAAATTTACATGACCGGATTGGTTCAATATTTTTCTGTCATTTCCAGTCATATTTTTTTATTTGAATCAGCGAATGAAATAAAGGAATTACCTTTTAAGTTTTTAGTATGAAATAAATTCCAGGTTAAATTAAAAAGGTAGCCAGTTCACCGGCTACCTTACAAAAAATCAATTGTATATAC
>JBIOHE010000633.1:0-2007 GCA_044448725.1 Sphingobacteriales bacterium
ACCCAAACCCTCCCCGGAAGGGAGGGCTTTAGAAAATAAAAAAGTCTCCCCAACCGGGGGAGACCTGCCTGCCCGGCAGGCAGGTTTAGAGGGGGCTAAACCCGGCGCTTTTGTTGATGATCTGTCGGCGCTGAAGAATGAATTTGGTACTGATTATGATGTACGTGAATTTCATTTTAACCGCGATGTCGCCGATGGGCTAACCAAAAATTTCAACGGCAAGCAAACCGATATATCGAAAGCCTTGCAGCAACTGAACGACCGATTTGTAAACCAAAATATCGGCGCAATGGTACTGGCTACCGATGGACTGTACAACCAGGGCAGCGACCCGCAGTACGAGGCAAAAAACTTTAAAACCACTATTTACACCATCGCTTTGGGCGATACCATTGCCAAACGCGACCTGCTGATTGGCAATGTAAATTATAATAAAACAGCTTTCCTGGGGAATGATTTTGAGATAGAAATTTTAGCAGAGGCTTACCAAAGCAAGGGTGAGAATATGCATTTAACCGTTACCGAAGATGGGAGGGAGGTTGCTATGCAAAATATCCCGGTAAGTTCGGATGATTTCCATAAAGTGGTGACCCTAAAGCTGAACGCCGATAAAAAAGGAATACGCAGGTTTAACATCAGCATTGCACCGGTTAAAAACGAGATAACCACCCAAAACAATAGCGAAACCATTTATGTGGATGTGCTGGATGCCAAAGAAAAGGTGTTGCTTTTGTACGATGGCCCGCACCCCGATATCAGCGTAATCCGCCAGTCTATTGAAAACAACAGGAACTATGAGGTTAAAACAAGCCTGCTTTCTGATCTTACCTCAGTAAAGCCCGGTGACTATAGCCTTATTATCCTTTACCAGGTCTCGGGGAATGGCAATAATATCATTCAAAACCTGATAAAAAGCAAAGTGCCGGTATGGTACGTGGTTGGCGCGCAAACAGATTTGCAGGCACTTGATGAGGGCCAGAAACTTATGCGGATCAGCTCCGGCCGTCAGGAAATGCAGGAAGTATTTGCACAGCCCACCGTTGATTTTACAGCTTTCACCTTGTCGGATTCTTCCAGAAAAAAGATTGCTGCATTTCCGCCCTTACTGGCCCCTTATGGCAGCTATAGTTCCACACCGCCGAACAACACCTTGCTAAAACAGCGCATAGGCAGTGTGGAAACCACTTACCCGCTGTTAGCTTTTGGTGATGAGGATGGTCAGCGGATTGCTGTGCTTAGTGGCGAAGGCTTATGGCGCTGGCAACTGGCCGAGTTTCAGGCTTATGGCAACCACCATGCACTCGAAGAATTATTCGGGCAGGGCGTACAGTATTTAACGGCCAATGCCAACCGGCAGCGTTTTATTGTCTATCCTGCCAAGCGCGTTTTTGATGAAGGTGAAAATGTGATCCTCAACGCCGAATTATACAATGATGCTTTAGAGCTGATAAATACGCCTGATATAAAAATAGACCTCAAAAGCGAAGCCGGGAAAAGCTACAGCTTCCTGTTTACCCGCAACGGACAAAGCTACCAGCTGGATGCAGGTACATTGCCTGTTGGGGAATACGGCTATTCGGCATCAACAAAAAACGGCACAAAACAATTTAAAGCAACCGGACAATTAACAGTAAAATCATTAAACCTCGAAGCCCGTCAAAGCGCAGCCAATCACCAGCTATTGCACACCATTGCCAAACAAAGCGGCGGCGAAATGTTGTACCCCAATCAAATTAACCGCCTCGCCAACCTGATCCGCAAAAACGAAAACATAAAAACCGTGGTGTATGAAGACAAGCACTACAGCGATATTATTGATGTGAAATGGGTATTTGTTCTGATATTAAGCTTGCTGAGTTTGGAATGGTTTTTAAGAAAACGGGAAGGGGAGATATAGGGCACGAGTGATATAAAGCAGGGGCCATGTGCGATTCCCTCCCTTGGGAGGGTGTAGGGAGGGGTTAAGCACATGGATATAGCGTATTGACCCCTCCCTGCCACTCCACT
>JBIOHE010000634.1:0-2005 GCA_044448725.1 Sphingobacteriales bacterium
GCTCTATAAGGATAACTTAGGTATTATATGGGCTGGTACTTATAAAAAGGGAATTAGTTATTATCATAAAAATATTATCAGGTTCCCGCTTTTCAGGCATTTAGACTCTGATCCGGGCAGTTTAAGGTTTAATGATGTCAATAAATTTGTAGAAGACAAACTGGGAAACTTGTGGATTGGGACCAATGGCGGCGGCCTCATTTATTTTAACCGCAAAACGGGCGTATACACCCAATACAAAAACGATCCTGGCAACAGCAATAGTTTATCAAGCGATATAATTATTAGCCTTTGTATAGACCATGACCAAAAATTATGGATAGGCACCTATTTTGGTGGTTTGGATTGCTTTGACGGGAAAACGTTTAGCCATTACAAACACGACGATAAAATAGCCACCAGTATTGCTGATAACCGGGTGTTTAACATTTTGGAAGATTCGTCTCACCGTTTGTGGATAGGAACGCTTTTTGGGGGCGTTGAAATTTTCGACCGGGCAAAAAAAATATTTTATCACCCGTTAACGCAGGCTGATATGCTATCATCCACGATCTTCGGGGATAAACAGGGCAATATCTGGATAGGGGGGGGATGGGGCGTAGATGTGATAATGAAGGAAGGAGGATTAGTAAGGCACTATACCTCAAAAAACGGTTTACTTGACAATGAAATAAGAAGTATCAATGAGGACAGCCGGGGTTTGATATGGATAGCGACCGCAGGCGGGTTGAATGTCCTGAATCCTAAAACAAACACTTTTATCCCGCTGACAAAAAAAAGCGGGCTCCCCACAAATTCAGTGACCAATACGTTAGAAGATAACAAAGGGATGATGTGGTTAAGCACTTCGAACGGATTAGTCCGCATCAGCTTAACACCAGCAACTCATTCTTTTAATTTTCATTTCAACATCTTCGATGAAACAGACGGTTTGCAAGGCAGACAGTTTAATACAAACTCAGCTTTAAAAACACGCGCCGGTGAATTGATATTTGGGGGCGCAGATGGTTTTAATCTGTTCGATCCGGCAAGCATTGAACCCGATACTTCCAAGCCCGAGTTAATCTTTACCGACTTTCAGTTGTTCAATAACAGCATATCAGCAAATGAGGCGGTTAACGGGCACGTTATCCTTTCAAAAAGTATATCAGTAGTACATACAATAGTACTTAATCACGACGAAAATATCTTTTCGATAGAATTTGCCGCTCTTGATTATATCGACCCGGGTAAAGTAAAATATCAGTATATGCTGGAGGGCTTTAATAAAGGATGGGTAAATGTTGATAATAAAACGCGAAAAGCCGGTTACACCAACCTGGATGGGGGGGAGTATGTATTTAAGGTACGTGTTTCCAATTCTGATGGCGTTTGGAACCCGCATAGTATTTCCTTAAAAATTAAAGTATTGCCGCCGTTCTGGAGATCTACTTTAGCTTATGTTATTTACCTGTTGCTGATAATCGGGACTCTCTTTTTTATACGCCGGCGCGGAATACAAAAAATAAGGAGACAATTCGTCGCAGAGAAAGAAAAATTTATTGCAGAGAAAGAAAAACAGGAAGCAAAATTGATAATTGAACAGGAGCGGCAGGAGATTAAGCGAATGCAAGATCTTGATCAACTGAAAACTAAATTTTTGACCAACGTAAGTCACGAGTTCCGGACACCAATTTCGCTGATCATGGCGCCGGTCGAAAAAATGCTTACCCGCGCTGATCAGGAACAGAAACAACAGCTGGGCATGATAGGAAAAAACGCCAGGCGATTGTTGAACATGGTAAACCAGTTGCTTGATTTCAGGAAGATGGAAATTCAGGAGTTGAAACTACATAGGAAGCCGGGGGATATTGTGAAGTTCATCAACGAGATATACCTTTCATTCACTGACATCGCTGAACAAAAGGAGATTAATTTTATTTTTGATTCCACGATTGATTCGTTGTTTACTGATTTTGACCATGATAAGATAGAGAGGATATTGTTTAACCTGCTATCAAATGCC
>JBIOHE010000635.1:0-2001 GCA_044448725.1 Sphingobacteriales bacterium
AGCCCCCTCTAAATCTCCCCCGGTAGGGGAGACTTTAGCTGCAACCTTTTTTAGCTATAGCTTCTTTGGACTTCCGACTTCCGACTTCGGACTTCCCCTCATCCCATCTTCTTCATATTAATATATTTCCTCGGTACTTTTTCGTTCTTTGCCGGCTTTGGCGTAATATCGCCTTCGTCAACATGCCTTTCATATTCGCCCAGGATATTGAAATTGTGGGTGTATTTAAGGATTTGCCTGATGGCGGTATCGTACTGGCGGGTTTCATCCCATTCAATGTCCACATAAAAATTGTATTCGTTCCGTTTACCCAAAACAGGCATCGATTGTATTTTGCTCATATTAACGCCTTCTTCGGCAAAAATATTGAGCACCTTAGCCAATGCGCCCACTTTATTGCTTACCTGGAAACATAAGGAAGCTTTGTTGGGCTGTTTTTTAGTTATGTTTTCGTGATGGGTCAGTATCAGGAAACGGGTGAAGTTCTTCTTGTTCGATTCTATGCGGCGTTCCAGCACGTCCAATCCGTACAGCCTTGCGGCCAGGGTATTGGCGATGGCAACGGTATCCGTCAGCTGTTCATCGCGGATGCGCTTGGCGCAGGCAGCAGTATCATTGCTTTCGATGATTTTAAGGTGCGGGTATTCGTCAAAAAAATCAACACACTGGCGGATGGCAATAGGGTGGGAGGTGACATATTTTACATCATCAAACTTTACGCCCGGCAAAGCCATTAAGTGCAGCTGTATAGGCAGGTAAATTTCGCCAACCACCGGGAATGCGTAACTGAGCAACAGCGAATAGTTGGGCAAAATACTGCCGGCAATGCTGTTCTCTATTGCCATCACCACATAATCCGCTTCTTTTTTTTGCAAAGCCTCAAACGTTTGCTTAAAAGAGTTGCATTCAATGGTATGGATATCTTCACCGAAATATTTCAGCGCCGCTTCTTCGTGGAACGAAGCGCGGATTCCCTGGATGGCAACTCTTGGTTTCTCAGTTTTCATAAATCACCTTTAATGCAAAAAGTCCCGGTTTATGACCGGGACTTTTCAGTTTCTTTATATGTTTAAAGCATATTAGTCCCGGCTCTTACTGGTAAAGTAAAAGTAGTAACCATAAAAATATGCGTTGTTAAATTTCATTGTTTTTGTTTACGGCGTAAATGTACAGGTAAAAATGAATTTATCAAAAGAAAATTTTATTTTTTTGAAAATAATTGCGGTGAACAGAATTTTATTTGGTGAAAATGGCGCTTTGCTTGTTTGCCGCTGATAGTTTTTTCGGTGAATAGTGGGGTTGTTTGTGTTAATATGATTGATGAAATGTTTTATCGAGCATAGGCTCTTAAGGGATGTTAAAAGTATGGGCGATATGACGTATTGTATGAGTTGAAAAATAAGGGCGACCTTCCCAATCCGGAATTCGCACGTTTTAAACAAGTAGAAAAGGGTTTACACAGGGTTTACACTTTTTAAAAAATTTACATGGTATATGATTGATAATTAGGTGTTTATAAAAACACATGGTTTACACAAAAAGCTAATTTCGTTGCTAAAAAATTCTCTGCTTCCGTGAGGCTCCTCGCTTGTGGTCCTCGTGCTTGACCGTCGGTATACCACTTGGCAGAGTCAGGTTATTGCTGATTAGTTAAGGTTAAAAAAATCTCAAAACCAATGGGTAAATACAAGAGCGGTAGTGCATTGTGTTTACCTGGTATACGGGCCACAAGTGAGGCTTGCGGTAGCAGTGGTAATGGGTTTTGTTAATCTTAGAAAATCTACTTCATTCCTCAATAATTCCAGCGTGCCTTTCTTATTTCTGATGGCTTCTGAAAGAAATTGATTTTAGTCTTTGTGAATTTTGACCTGAGTACCAGCGGGTCGATTAATAATCCCGGAAACTTGATTTGTGTGCCATTATTAAAATCAATTTCTATTATGCTTAAAATAGGTGAACCCTTTGTACTCTGGTTTCCATAAATATTTATCTCTCCAATAT
>JBIOHE010000636.1:0-1984 GCA_044448725.1 Sphingobacteriales bacterium
GATATATCCCGGGGAATTATTTACTTATTAAGTAACTTATTTATTGAAAGCATCATCGCCTGTTTTTCAAACGTTGCATATTTATCGAGCAGTGCGTTTGTAATCATTTTTCCAATTTTTGCTGCGCCGTTCCCGTTAAAATGTGTATAGTCACTCCCGGCCAGGATTGGTTTTTTTTGTGCCCAAACTACCATTGAATTATAGCCACCCATCGTTTCGTACAGATTAAAAAAGGCGCAATTGTTTTCGCGTGCCAGTTTCTTTTGGGTTTCAACGAGCGGCTCTACGCCCGGGGCGGTTTCATATGCTCCATTTACCCACATGGCTTTATCTGTACTGCTTATTAAAAGAATACTGGTATTGGGGAATAATTTTTTCAGATAGTGAAGGGTTTTGGTCATCTGGCTATAGTACCAGCTAAAATCTGTAATCGAAACATCGTAGAGCAGGTTGGGCCCATATTGAAGGATGATAAGATCATAATGCCGTGCACTGTCAAGTTCCGTTAACATCTTTGAATTTAAACGCAATAATTCTGTTCCGCTCGTCCCTCTGAATGACATATTATCAAGTACAATTCCTTTATCCCCCTCAATGGCGAGGCCGTAAATAGGGGTTTTGCTGGTGCCATCAATAACTACTTTTAGCTTCATTACAGCAGAATCATGATTCCATTCCTTGACATTGAAAGCAGAGGTTCCCTCAATTTCAAAAGGGGTTTTGTTAAAAGATACAGAAAATGAAGTATCACTTTGTCCATATAATAGCGTGATTTTGTCGAACGTTGTCAGGTGGCGGGCTCCGGTACCGGCAAAGGTCACAGTACTCTTACCCGTAGGGAAAAATGTATGTCCGCTGATGCCGATATTGGTCGCTGTCCGCTTATTCATGTAGTTAATATCGCGCCAGTTATCTGAAAATTTGTGACGGATAGTTTTGCGGAAATCGGCTACTATAGAAGTAATAGGAACAAACCCGACACCATTACCGCCAAAGCTATCCTGCAATTTGTCGCGTACATTTTGAGTAATCATGTCGCCCTCAATAATGGAGTCTCCAAAATATCCGATACGGACTTTTTTGCGTTTGCCATTTTTCAGATCGAATAAAGCGCGCAGAAACGTCACAAGAGACTGGTGAGAATTGGCATCACCGTCTTCAATCCCGGTGTCGGTGCGGATGATTTTTTTTACTTCGCTGTTTGCAATAAGCGGATCATTATCCTCAACCGGTTTTTTTACCGCTGTTTTATCGGTACTGGCAATATTTATATGGGTTTTATGCTGCTTTTGAGGTTTTGGTTTAAGATCACTGAATATATCGACAGTCCGTAAGTTATAGGTTTTAAGCAGTCCAGATAAATCAAAAACCGATACTCCGGCAAGAAGCAGATAGGTAAGAAGAAGGATAAATATAGGTTTCCTTGAAAAATTATCCGTGTTCATTTCTCAGATTAATCAATACAATATTTTCTGTTAAAAGATTAAAAATCAAAATAATAACGGGTAAATCGCACCCGGTGCGGGAAAATTTATTGAATATCTCATTACCAGATTAACGCCAAATTTAATATTCTTTGCCCGTTTTATTTGTCGATACGGCATAGAAAAATCTTTCTTGATAAGAAGTCTCTGCATGCATTCGCAATTGTTTTTATCGTCCAATTATGTTTGCATCGCATTAAAATCAGCTGTCAAGGGCATATATTTGCAAAAGCAGAAAATGAATCGGTAGCACAACCGGTTCGAATGAGGGAATTAGATGAAGAGTGGTTTCAAATGGAAATATATTATCGGGTATCTACACTTGTTTTGCTGTATTTGGGTAACAAATGTGGCATCCGGACAATCAATATCCGATACAACACATTGCTATCCCTGGCTTTGCCCCGATTACAATTATATCCAGTACTATGACAGCAAAGCCTTCCAATTCTTCTCTAAGAAATGGAATAGCGATAAACCTGCGTTGATAAGCATTGCAC
>JBIOHE010000637.1:0-1971 GCA_044448725.1 Sphingobacteriales bacterium
GTTTACACATGTAAGTTGATAAAATAAAAGCTTATTTTAATTATAAAAACAACATCCTGCTATTAATCTTTTATTTTTGTTGAGCAAAATCACTACCAATTACACCTTCATGAAACTTCATTATTTTTTTACCGGCATTTCGCTGCTGTTTTTTTCTGTACCGGGTATAGCTCAAAACCGGCCGGTTATATATCGCTCCGCAGCATATACCATTTATGCGGATGGCGTAACACAAGGGAAAAATAGCGCGACTGCATTGTCGGACTCCGAAATCGTTTCCAACTATCAGAGCCCGGCCAATCAGTTTCAAAGCCCGGAGATTGAGTTTAAATTCAGCATTAATGGTAAGGATAATGAGATGATCGCCGGCCGGAACCATCATTTTGTACTGACGGCAAAAAACGGCGTCAACGAAACCTCCATAATAAAATTCGGCAGCCAGGTTGCGGATGATAAAGTAGTTTCAACCACAGGCTATTTGAAACCGGGAGCAAGTTTAAAGATCCGCCTGGATATGCGCGATGTTTTGGATGCTTTTAAAAAACAGGGCTACTACGTTGGTTTTAACGGCGATAAAATATACAAAGACGATTTTAAAGGCGTGTTCGTAGCGGGTAAACCATCGCCGCTGATGTGGGATTTTAACAACCTGGTTAATCATCCGAAATTGCAGTTAAAGGACCCTGACGGGGATGGAATTTATGAAACTACCCTTGTTTTTGGCAATGATAATAACCGAACCGCATCTTCATGGAAATTGAGTAAAGACATAAGTGCATTTCCGCAATACCATTCGGGTTATAAAATAACCGACGCCTTATACAACCTGGCATTGGAAGAAATGCAGAATGCTGTGGAACCCGACAGCACTTTCAGGACAGGAAAGGAATGGGGCGGGGTTTGGACAAGGGACATCAGTTATAGCATCATCCTTTCAATGGCCGTATTACAGCCAAAGGTTGCAGTTTACAGCCTGATGCGTAAAGTTAAGAACGGGCGCATCATACAGGATACCGGCACCGGCGGCGCATACCCCGTTTCTTCCGACCGGATGATATGGGCTGTGGCGGCCTGGGAAGTATATAAAGTAACCGGCGACAAAAACTGGCTGGCAAAAGCTTATCAAATCATAAAACAATCGGCGGCGGATGATGCTGTAAATGTATATGACCAAAAAACGGGCCTGGTACGCGGGGAGTCTTCTTTCTTAGACTGGCGCGAAGAAACTTATCCAAAATGGATGCAGCCTGCCGATATTTATGAATCGGAATGTTTGGGTACCAATGTGGTGCACTACCAGGTGAATAAAGTATTAGCTGTCATGGCTGCATTGCTTAAAGACCCCGGCGCGGCATCAAACTATAGCAGCAGGGCTGCCATAATTAAAAAAGGCATTCATGATTATTTATGGCAAAACAGCAAAGGCTATTATGGGCAGTATCTTTACGGGCGGAATTTCAGAATGCTTTCGCCGCGATCAGAAGCCCTCGGTGAAGCGCTCGCGGTATTTTTTGGTGCTGCCGGGCCTGTGGAACAACAGCGCCTGATCGGCAGCACTCCGGTAAATGCATTTGGCATACCATGTATCTACCCGCAAATACCGGGGATTTTACCATATCATAACAATGCTGTCTGGCCTTTTGTTGAAACTTATTGGGCAATGGCATCGGCAAAAGCAGGCAATGAGGCTTCTTTACTGAGGGCAATCAGCGCGGTGTATCGCCCTGCTGCTTTGTTTTTAACCAACAAGGAAAACTTTACAGCAACCGACGGCGATTATGCAGGCACACAAATAAATTCAAGCAATATGTTATGGAGTTTATCAGGCAACATCGCCCTGGTTTATAAGGTGCTGTTTGGTATCCGTTATAACGAAAATAGTCTGCAGTTTAATCCTTTTGTACCAAAGGCCCTTGCAGGTGAACGCTCCCTTTATCATTTTAAATACCGTAAGACAATCCTCGATATCAA
>JBIOHE010000638.1:0-1965 GCA_044448725.1 Sphingobacteriales bacterium
CCCCTAAATTTAAGATATTGCTTACGGAGCGCGCCTCCATATCAAACATATCGTCTTCAATGAGACCCTGGTAACCCCGTCTGATCCCTGTTACCGCTAACCCGTTGTATATGGCAGTACGCACTACAGCCCTGATGCAGGGGTTCATTCCCGGTGCATCACCGCCGGAGGTAAGTACTGCGAGTTTTGAAATTTTACGCATCTTTACACTACTAATTTTCAGGCACGAATATACTGTGTGAAAATTACACTATTAAATTTAATTTATTTTTTTTACTTTAGCCGTTAACCATTTTAAATTATAATTATCAACCTAATATTTATCGACTTTTGGAAGAAGTAAAACTACCTACATTTGAGTCAGTTTTTTCGATTGACTGTGTAATATTTGGTTTTGAAGCAGGCGAACTTAAAATATTACTCATTGAACGTAACGAGGAACCTTTTAAGGACTGGCTGGCCCTGCCTGGTTACATTGTTGAGCAGGACGAAAGCATTGACGATGCGGCGGAACGTATTTTATACGAACTTACCGGCTTGCGTGATTTGCACATGGAGCAATTTCACACTTTTGGCGAAGTTAACAGGCACCCGCAGGGCCGGGTAATTACCGTTGCCTATTATGCGTTAATACGCATAAACGGGCAAAAAGAGTTAAGGCCTGTTACCCAGTTTGCCCGGAAAGCTTTCTGGCACCCGGTTAATGAATTGCCGAAACTGGCTTTTGACCACTCGGAAATATTTAAAACGGGTTTCAATAAAATAAAAAGGCGTTTAAATTATCAGCCTATAGCATTTGAATTATTGCCCGAGAAATTTACGCTTACCCAATTGCAGTCGCTTTACGAAGCGGTGGAGAACAAAAAACTGGATAAAAGAAATTTCAGAAAAAAGATGCTGAGCTTCGGATTTTTAAAGGAGCTGGACGAAAAACAAAAAGGTGTATCATACCGTGCCGCCAAACTGTATAAATTTGACCGCCGTAAGTATGCCAAGATTTTTCATAATGACATGAATTTGGGGTAGGGGGGGTAAGCGGAAAGGTTAAAGCAGAAAGCTAAAAGCCGAATGCTGTAAAAAAATAAAAGCCGCAGTAATATTGATTACTGCGGCTTTTGTTTTCTTGCTTTCAGCTTTTAGCTTAAAGCTTTAAGCTAAAAGCTGAAAGCCATTTCCTCATATCTGACTTGTTGAAAGTTCCATGTGGAATTTTACAAGGTTATCTATGGGTGAGCGGATGATGTTGCCAACAACCATTCCGTTCTCAACAACCAGTTCTTCTAAAACGTTTCTGAAATTGTAACCAACCGACCCTATACAGTTAAAGGTGTATTTTTGATAATTGGGATAATGGGTAACCAGGTTACGGAAAAAATCCTCGAACGAAGTGCGTACCAGGTTGCGTGAATATTCGATATTCACCGGGCTATCGTAAACAAATTTGCTGAAACTTGCACAAAAGCGATTTGCGCGCGGCTGGGTATAAACTATTTCATTTATATCATCGGGCGTAAGTTTGAATGTTTCCCAGAAATTCTTGCGGACAGCTTCTGGCATATAACCTCTTAAATAATCAATTAAAAGCTTCTTGCCGATATAGCAGCCACTGCCTTCGTCGCCTAATATGTAAGCACCCGAATCAATGTTTTGTATAACTTCTTTGCCATCATATATACAGTGTTGGTGCCTGTGCCTAAAATGGCGGCAAAGCCTTCGTTATTCCCAAGCAGGGCCCTGGCTGCTGCAAGCAGGTCGTGACCGATAAAAACCTTTGATTTTGGAAAGACCACCTTCATGGCCTCTTCAACAATTTTACGCATTTCGGCTGTGGAGCAACCGGCACCATAGTAATTAACTTCGGTAATTTTGTCCTTTTCAAGGTCAGTCGGTAAAGTTTCCCCTAACGACTGGATAATATAGTCTGTACCTGAAAAATAGGGGTTATAACCTTCAGTGTTAAAATAC
>JBIOHE010000639.1:0-1953 GCA_044448725.1 Sphingobacteriales bacterium
CTTAAGGTTTGGTCGGTCTACCTCCTTCGCCATGGCGAGCACGTCCTCATAACCCGGGGTCAGTACGGGTCCGTGATTTTGCAAGACGACTGTAATGCCAAGGTTAGAGGCCCAATCGGCCGTTTCCCGTACGCCCTTCACAGCCCGGTCCCACAGTTTAAGATCGGGAGCAAACATGGGTTTAAAGTAGTTGCCCCGATCATAAGGACCATACATCGCGGGCATAACGTCATTGATAATACCCGGCCATGCCGCGAATACTTTGACCATCCTTACTCCAAGATCATGTGAAAGCTCAAGGATATAACGCATCATGGCCAAATTATTTTCCCGCTCCTCCATGAGGTTGCTGCAAAAATTGCTTAGGCTTTCCACCGCAACAAGCTCAATGCCTTCATCAGCAGCCATCGACTTGATCTCTACCCTGTCAGCTTTCGAGAGATCAAGTGGCGATGCCACCGGCCTTTTCGCTTCGATCGACAAACCTTCAAATCCCAGCTCCTTTGCCTTGCGAACCTGTTCATAAAGGCTGAGCGCTTTGCCGTCATAAAATAACCCGGAATACGTGACGCCAAAAAGTGCAAATTTCATATTAGCAGCAATTAAATTGTTAAAGAGGGACTAAGACTAAGTTAACAATAAGAGATGAATAAAAGCCGATCTTTTTTGATGGCGGTTAATGTTTGCCAGTAAATAGAACAATAAAGGCGCCGCAAAAACCGAAGTGTTGTAAATTAGAAAAATGGGAGAGCTTACGAGTCGATATATCCCATTTTTCCATCCATCAAGATGCCATAATTGGCTGATTATACCGCTTAAAATTGAAAGATATCTTTAAGATCGGTGCATGAAAAGTTCGAATTCCGGCTACAAAGGTCTATAGATTTCCGCTTTTAAGCGATAAGCAATGAAAAGCATTGCGTATCGCTCAATTCCTCCGACAACAACTAAAACTTCCCGACATTTTACCTCGAAAAAAATAATTGCAGATAAATTTGCGCAACTCAAAAGTTGCATATATATTTGCAACCTGGAGGTTGCGTAATTAAATATTGAAAAATGAAACAAGACATATTCCAAGCCATAGCTGACCCGACACGCAGGGCTATTTTAACTTTAATTGCTATACAATCATTAACGCCAAATGCAATGTCGGAAAAATTTGACATGAGCCGACAAGCAGTATCAAAACATATTAAAGTATTACAGCAATGCGAATTGATTAAAGCTGAGCATTCTGGCAGAGAAATCTTTTATCACTTTAATCCAAAAAAAATGCAAGAATTTGACAATTGGTTAGCCCAATTCAGGAAAATTTGGGAAACTCAATTTAATCAACTTGACCAAGTATTATCAACAATTAAAAAAAAGAAAAAATGACAAACAGTTTGCTATTTGATTTTACCGTAGACAAAGCAACAAAAACGGTATTCATAACCAGAGAGTTTGATGCCGACCTTTCACTGGTGTGGAATGCTTTTACCAAACCAGAAATTCTTGACCAATGGGTGGCACCTAAACCATGGACGTCAAAGACAAAGTTTATGGACTTCGAGGTTGGTGGACGAAGATTTTATGCGATGGTAAGCCCTGAAGGACAAGAGCGTTGGGCAATTCAGAAATACACTTCCATCAGCCCAAAAACCAATTTCAAAATGTTTAATGCTTTTGCGGACAAAGATGAAAACCCTGAATTACCCGGTTCTGATTGGGATTACACTTTTAGCGAACAGAACGGAAAGACAACAGTGCGTATTACTATTTATAATGAATCTCTTGCCCGCATGGAGAAGATGATTGAAATGGGCTTCACAGAAGGATTTAAGATGTCAATGAACAATTTGGAAAATGTGTTGGCGAGTTTATCGCAAAAATGATTTTCGTTTTCAAAACGGCTGTCAAACAAATAAAAGGGTAACGAATTTAACAATCTAAAAAATAAAATTATGGCAC
>JBIOHE010000640.1:0-1953 GCA_044448725.1 Sphingobacteriales bacterium
ATTAAAAGGTTACCATGGTACCCTATAGATAATCAGCGATAAAGACAAAATCCATTTAAAACATATCGTATATCCGGCAACTGCCAACGGTCCTGATTAACATCAGGTATTAAATAAATTAAGCGCCTTAAAGCGCTTAATTTATTTGCGAAAAGTATTTTACTTATTAATCGTTTTCTTTCCCTTTATACAAAGGATGCTCTTCCATCAGTTTATGTACCCTTTTACGTACTTTTTTCAAAGTAGTCTCATTTTCAGGGTCATTGATTACCATATCGATAAGTTCAACTATTTCATCCATGTGCTTTTCTTTTAACCCGCGGGTACTTATTGCGGCAGTACCTACCCTGATGCCTGAAGTTACAAAGGGCGATTTATCATCATACGGCACCATGTTTTTATTTACGGTGATATCCGCAGCAACCAATGCATTTTCGGCAGCTTTACCGGTTATGTTTTTGTTGCGAAGATCGATCAGTATCAAATGATTATCTGTTCCGCCCGAAACTATTTCATAGCCGCGATCGGTAAAAGATTTGGCCATTGCGGCGCCGTTTTTCTTTACCTGCAAAATATAATGCAAATACTCATCGGTCAAAGCCTCGCCAAAGGCAATTGCCTTGGCAGCAATGATATGCTCCAACGGCCCGCCCTGGGTGCCAGGGAAAACGGCCATATCCAATACTGACGACATCATCCTTACTTCGCCTTTGGGTGTTTTTAAACCAAAGGGGTTTTCAAAATCTTTCCCTAACAGTATCATCCCGCCGCGTGGTCCGCGCAGGGTTTTGTGGGTAGTAGTGGTTACAATATGGCAATAAGGAAGCGGATCGTTTAGCAATCCCCTGGCTATTAAACCAGCCGGATGTGAAATGTCAGCCAATACCAAAGCGCCAATCTCATCAGCAACTTTGCGGATAAATTCATAATCCCAGTCACGCGAATAGGCCGAAGCACCACAAATGATCATTTTGGGCTTTTCCTGAAGGGCTACTTTTCTAAGCTGATCGTAATCAACCAGGCCTGTTTCCTTTTTCACACCGTAAAAATGCGGTTCGTATAATTTACCTGAAAAGTTTACCGGAGAGCCATGTGTTAAATGGCCGCCGTGAGACAGATCAAAACCTAAAATTTTATCACCGGGTTGCAAACAGCCCAGCATAACCGCCGCATTGGCCTGCGCGCCTGAGTGCGGCTGCACATTTGCCCATTCGGCATTGAACAATTGTTTAGCCCTTTCAATGGCTATTGTTTCAATTTCGTCAACTATCTCGCACCCGCCATAATAACGTTTACCCGGTAATCCTTCGGCATATTTGTTGGTTGCAACCGATCCGGCGGCCTCCATAACCTGTTTGCTCACAAAATTTTCAGATGCAATCAGTTCAATGCCTTCTTCCTGGCGTTGCTGCTCTTCATCCAACAGTTTAAAAATCAGTTTGTCTCTTTTCATGATGTATTTCCGCGCGCAAAGGTAATAAAAAGCCGAAAGCAAAAAGCAGAAAGCGAAAAGCTTTTTTTCCGGCTTTCCGCTTTTAACTTTCTGCTTTTAGCTTCAAACTCACCCAAAAATTGTTATAACCCAGGCCTATTTGAATATCAATCATCTCCTGTTGCAGCATTTCAAGTACGGCCAAAAAATTATAAACAAAATGTACTTTATTTTCCGACTGACCCGCAATAGCTTTAAAGTCCATCATGTTATTGATCTTTAACAGATTTTCAATTGTCTTTTTTTGCTGTTCAATGGTGTATGGATATTGTGTTACGGTATGCTTAACCTCTTCGCTGCGGGTCAGGTAACGTTTCACCAGGCGGTCGTAAACAAGCATTAATTTATATAAATTAATTTCCGACAACTCTTCGCCCGGCAGGGCCACCACGTCGCCCTCCTGCAGGCCGGAGAGAACTTCAATCTTTGTTGGATTGGCGAGGCCCACCTTGATGTAACGG
>JBIOHE010000641.1:0-1952 GCA_044448725.1 Sphingobacteriales bacterium
GCCGTGAAGGTTAATGTAACCAATATCCCCTGCATGTAAACCGCCCATAGTTAAGGCGCCGGACATTGCCATATAAGGCCCCTCACCTTCAGGCGATGTTGCTGTCTGATGGTAAGCGTCGTTGGCATTGCAATAACCGCTGAGAGCACATATGGGCTTCTTTTTCAATAGTGATGCAGCACGCTCCGACAGCAGTAGCACATATCCTGCGCCTTCGCCAAGGTTAAGGCCCTGCCGGTTTTCATCAAATGGTTTGCAATATTGTTCATCAAGGATCATCAGCGTGTTAAATCCATTGAGCGTAAACCTGGTAAGCGCATCGGTGCCCCCCGCGATCACAGCATCCAGAAAATTATGTTTTATTAAGCGTGCAGCGTAAATAATGGCATTGACCGATGACGAGCACGCGGTACTAACGGTACTTATATGATGCCTGATCCCAAGTTTTTCAGCAACAATTGCAGTAATGCTGCCGCATTCATGATTAATTATATCTCTAAGTCTGCCTTTACTTTGATCAGCTAAAAAGCCTGCAAAAAAATGCTCACTTTTATCCATTCCGCCAACGGTATTTGCAGAAACAAAGCCGGTACGTAAATCGGGAATATCCTTAATGCCTGAATTATCCAGTGCCTCTTTAGCCGCTATCATACTCAACATAGCAGTACGGTTTACCGTGGGCGAAAAGCCCGAAAGTGCAGCGAGTTCATCGTTATTTAGCTTAACCTCGCTAACAGGCAGTAACCCGCGATGATTTGTCTGCAAATACCTTATGGTGTCAATACCTGTTTTGCCTTTCTCTAATGCGTCAAGGCATTCAGCTGCATTGTTACCAATTCCTGAAATTACCCCTGCCCCGGCAATAAAAACAGCAGCGCTCATCTTATGTAGTTTGTACCTCGCTTGCCCTTATATATTCGGCCATGGTTCTTACCGACCTGAACACCTTTGGCCCGTCTTCAGCATTTGTAACCCTGAGTTTATATTTTTGCTTTAATAAGACAATCAGTTCCAATACATCCAAAGAATCCAGCCCTAAACCGGCCCCGAACAGGGGTTCGTCATCACCAATATCCTCCGGTTTAATATTCTTCAATTTCAATTGCTCTGCTATCTGTTCTTTTAAATCTGCTATTAGTTTGTCCATTTAGCTATCATATAATAATAAATCTACATTTCTTCGTCAGCCAAGACCCCCAGTTCGATAGTGCGGGCCAATTTTTTTAATGCCATAGTATGATCCCGTACAAAAGGATTATCCAAATCCCAAACATAACCTGCCAAAACAGAACAGATCATTTTTTTTACTTCATGATTCTGTTTTTCAGCAAAAAATATGGTTTCAAGCGTACCATCATACCAGGCAAGGATGTATGAGCGAAAAGTATCAACCCCCTGCATTAAAGTATTCGTATATTCTTCTTCCCAGTTAACAGTTTCCCCGTTTAACTCACGTATCACCAAATGGGCGGCAACCTGGCTTGAAACCGCCGCTAATGTAACTCCGGATGAAAACACAGGGTCCAAAAATTCAGTCACATTGCCGGTCAGCACAAACCCGTCACCATAGAACTTTTCAGCCGTTGTTGACCACGACTGTAATATTTTCGGATCGAACAAAAATTCTACATCTTTTAAACGATCTGCCAGGTGTGGTTCTACCGACATCAGTTTGCGCAACACCTGTTCATCATTGCCCTCATACCGGCTGAAAAATTCGGGAGCGCCAACAAAACCAACTGAAGTAATACCGGTTGAAAATGGTATTACCCAAACCCAAACCTCAGGCTGGTGTACAACTATGGTTATACGGTTAGGCTCATCAACCAATGAACGTCTTAAATCAACAACATGTGTGAACCAAGCTTTTCGCGATGGTAAATGGGATGGCCTGTCGAGATTAAATAGCCGGGGGATTACCCTTCCGTAGCCGCTGCCGTCTATAATAAACC
>JBIOHE010000642.1:0-1949 GCA_044448725.1 Sphingobacteriales bacterium
ATTAATTGATAGCTTGCACAGTGTTGGAAAGGCTCGCGTTTTAAAAGGAAATTCAAAAACGATTGGAAACCCTACAAGGGGAGCGTTTAATTATGGAACAAACCCAGTAAGAGTTCAAGCGGGTTCAGGAATAATTATTCCTGAACAATTCGGATATACTAATGCAACTATTAAGCCATATATTGGACAGATTAGCGGAAGAAGCACAGATGGAAGGGTTTCCTTTACTGGCGTATCGGATGTTATCGGAGGAAATATAGTTCCTACTCTTCCTAAAGATCTTGAACAATATAAAGATTTAAATTTAAGGGTTAGAGATGTTTTGCAATTACGTTTTCCTGATACATTAATTATTGAACTGCCAAGTATCCCGAAGGATCCTTGGATTGTGGATATTGAACTGACATTACCCAATCAACTACCATGTCCCACAGGAACAATTCCAGGGTGAAAAAATGCGGTCATTTAGTTTAGTTAAATTCATATTCTTATTTGGAATCATCATTTTTAATTTTGGTGTTAGTTACGGAAAAGAAAGGACTAATAAGTGGCCTAGTGTGGTGCCCTTTAAAAAAAGCTTCCATTTAGATGATAACTCCTCTAAAGCAGGAGTAAAAGTATTTATCAACGGAAATGATGGAAAACCTTTGTATTATATTGAATGCCATGCTGGGGGGTATGGCGATACAAATAAGTTTTCTTTTTCTGGTGATTTTTCTTGCCAACTAGAATCGTTATATTCTCATGATCCATATAGCACGTTATTTACAGAGGATTTTCACAGTTCATCGGACACTGATAATCGGGGATTCTTTTTCGTTGAACGGCTTATAGGAAAATGTGGGGATTATCCTGAATTTGGCAGAGAAAGGAGTTTTCGATTAAGAAGAATGCAAGTTACATTAGCGATCAGTAATATGAGACTGGGAAATAACCCTGAATTTAGCCAGAAAAATCCAAAAAAATTTCTCCTTAAATCCTTTGACTTTGAGGTTACTGTTCTTCCCGATGAAACCGCAAAATCAAAAATAACGTCGCCGGTGCCTTACCAGGAACCTAAACTGATTGTTTCCAAAAGTCCAAATGAAACTATCTACGATTGCAGCGAGGTTAGAAAGAAATAAATATACCGATACTCACCTACGATCCTTTTGTCTCTACCTGGAATGCACGTAATCAACTTGTCTCAATCAGCGGAACAGTCAACGCCAGCTTCAGCTATGATGCGCTGGGAAGACGTGTCTCGAAAACCATAAATGGAGTGAGGACAGATTATCAGTATGATGGGGCAGATATTGTTGCCGAAATCGGAGGCGGAGCAGTAGGAGTCACATACGTTAGAAACCTTAATATAGACCAGCCATTCGCCAGGATCACATCGAGTTCCACGGAGTATTACCACACCGACGCTTTGGGAAGTGTGGTTGACTTAACCAATGCTCAAGGAGCAACCACTGCTTCCTATACCTATGATCCGTTTGGCAATACCACTCAGACCGGTATTTCATCTAATCCCTTCCAGTACACCGGACGCGAACAGGATGGTACCGGGCTCCTGTACTATCGTGCTCGTTACTACTCTCCGACACTACAGAGGTTTGTAAGTGAAGATCCATTGGTATGTCAACGTAATAAGGGAGTTAATCTCTACACTTACGTCACCGATAATCCGCTTAATTTCACTGACCCGTCTGGACTCTTGCAAGGGGGTGGTACAAGAGATACCTGTAAATACTATGATGACCTCTGTAAAAAAAGTAAAAGCAAATCAAGTGATGCCCCAGATGAATATGCATGTAAAGCAGGCGCTTGCTGTAGGGCATTTAGCGAAAACATTACTGATCGGTGTGTTCCGCAATGTTTAATATCAAATGATGCAGATTGTAGCCAGTTACCAGAGCCATCAAGAACATCCTGCAGAAAAGGAACACATATTATATGTTATTCCA
>JBIOHE010000643.1:0-1948 GCA_044448725.1 Sphingobacteriales bacterium
AATTTATATATTTAAAAATTATAATATCTCAATCCGAAATTGAAAATCCGAAATCCGAAATTAAAATTATGAAAGAGAATACTGAAGCTTCCCGCCGTAACTTCCTGAAAAAACTTGGCACAGCCACCGCCGCTGTTTCCCTCGGATCAAACGTATTTGCCCGCGATAAACAATCCGGCCTGTTTACTTATCTTAAACGCCACGAGGGCGGTATCGGCGCTAACGACCGGATAAACCTGGCTTTAATAGGCGCCGGCGGTCAGGGTTCTTCCGATACTGAAACCGCCCTGCAGATACCGGGCGTAAAATTGGTTGCCGTATGCGATTTATATGATGGCCGCCTTGCGGATGCTAAAAAACGCTGGGGCGCCGACCTTTTTACCACCAAAGTTTATAAAGAAATACTTAACCGTACCGATATAGACGCGGTGATTATAGGTACACCAGATTTTTGGCACCAGCAAATCTCTATCGATGCTTTACACGCCGGCAAACATGTTTATTGCGAAAAGCCTATGGTTCATTCCATAACGGAAGGACCGGCCATTATTAAAGCACAGCACGAAACCGGTAAAATTTTCCAGGTAGGCAGCCAGGGCGTATCATCACTTGGTAACGAAAAAGCAAAGGAGCTTTTAGCGAGCGGCGCTATAGGCCAGTTAAATTATGCCGAAGGTTTTTGGGCCAGGCGCGGGGCCGTTGAAGTATGGGAATATCCTATCCCCGCCGATGCTTCTCCGCAAACCGTTGATTGGGAAACTTACATAAGCAATACCGTTAAACGGCCATTTGATGAAAAACGTTTTTTCAGATGGCGCAATTATGTTGATTATGGTACAGGCATGGCAGGCGACCTTTTCGTCCACCTGTTCTCCAGCCTGCATTTTATCACAGGTTCCCTCGGGCCCCAAAAAATATATGCTTCCGGCGGTTTACGTTTCTGGCATGATGGCCGCGAGGTGCCCGATGTTTTATTAGGCACTTTTGATTATGGTCAAACTGCAGCCCATCCGGCCTTCAACCTTTCCCTGCGTTGCAATTTTGTTGACGGCACCAGCGGTACTACTTATTTAAAATTAGTGGGGAGCGAAGGCGCAATGGATATTACCTGGGATAAGGTGGTATTGAAACGAAATAAGGTTTTTCAATCTGATGATCCTTTTTATGCCGAAAAAATGAGGAACGCGGGCGATGTTAATCCTGAAAGAAAACGGATGCTGCCGCCGGAGGAAATCACTTACGAAGCTGAAAAAGGCTATCTGGGTGGCCCTTATGACCACTTCAATAATTTTTTCAATGCCATAAGGACTAATGCAAAGGTTACGGAAGACGCCACTTTTGGCTATCGCGCCGCAGCGCCTGCATTATTATGCAACGATAGTTATTTTAAAAATGAGCCCATGTTTTGGGACCCTGAAAAAATGATCAAGAAAGTTTGATGGTGAGTGGGGAAGGGGGAGTGGTGAGTGGTGAAGGGTGAAAGGTGAAAGGTGAAAAGTTTAACGGGTTTGTTTTTTTAATAAATTTTGGCTTTTTAACAGCCGGATAGGCAATATTATGTATAAATCAATGAAAAATACAAGCCTCCTATTGGCACTGGGGTTTACAGTAATGCAAAGTTTTGGCAAGCCGGTACCATCGCGTCATAAATTGTTAAATACAAAAAATGATGGCTGGCATAGCCTGTTCGACGGTAAAAGTCTTAAGGGCTGGCACGGGTTCAATAAAAAAGGTGAAGTGAAAGACTGGACCGTTATTGACGGGGCTTTGGTGTGCTTAGGCCCGCCGGCAGATGGTTCGGGAGGCGATATCGTTAGTGATAAAGAATATGCCAATTTCGAATTATCGTGGAGCTGGAAAATTGAGGCAGGCAGCAACAGCGGCGTGATGTACCATGTGGTTGAAACTCCAAAACACCATGGCACCTACGAAACCGGACCCGAATACC
>JBIOHE010000644.1:0-1929 GCA_044448725.1 Sphingobacteriales bacterium
ATCTACCGTACTGGCGAACTGTGAGGCGACAGGGTCGAGGTTTTTGACTATCGGATGCTCACCGCCCGGTTGAAGAAGCGGGAAAAAATACCAGGGGAAAAGCTCGATCTGGGGTGCATTGCCCATATTGCCGACCTTCAGCGGGATAGGGCTGCACATATTGATGTCTTCGATCAGGTCGGTATTTACCCTAGCGCCATATTTGAATAGCTGGTCGTCGAGGTTAAGGTCTTTCGCGAACGACATTTCCTCGTTGCCATGCCTTCTCAAGCTGTCGAGCTCTGCATTAACCTGGTCAATCGTCCAGAGTACCCTGCCGCCCCGCATAATGTACTGGTCTATTTTAAATTTTTCAAGTTCGGTAAATTTGGCGTCGGGTTTGGGTATTATCAATAGCTTGATTTTCATCAATACCGCAAAAGGAATAGTTTTCAGGTTTATCCTGCCTACATCATAACCATCACTTAACGATCTCATCGCATCATTTAACTGCACGTCGGTAAGTTCATGGTGGCCCTCGGTAAAACCAATGATGGGTTTGCCCCCGCTTGTTATTTTTTTTATGGCTGATGAAAAGGCATATTCAAGGTTTTGTATCGAATTATTATATACCTCATCATCCGATAGCCCGATGCGCGATTGCAGCAGATTAACTGCGATTTCCCGCCCGTCAAACTGAACAAGCGCTTCGGGAAATATAAGCATCTGGGTAACGCCATTATCGGTTTTTACGCTATATGGCTGCCCGGTGATTCCCCGAACCTGTAACGAGTCATATTCAGCCTTTTGCTCATCATCTGGCAGCTTTTTTATAGCTGCTATCAGGTCGATAAAATTAAATTGCAGCCTTCCATGACTATAGGCTTGTAAATCGCTCAGCATGTCCCTTGTGGCATGTTGCAGCCTTTTCATCCCACCGGGGAAATTATCCCCCTGCAAATAAACAGTAACATGAACAGTCCCCTTCAGGGTATCCATTATATTGCGGCTTACATTTGATATAGTAAAGCGTTTTTCTTTGGTAAAATCAAAACGGGTAAATGTTACACTGGATATGACCCCTATTAAGATCAGCACACCGGCGGCTTTTGACAGGCTTTTATCCCAAAGGCTTTTTTGCCTCTGTTTGATCAAAACGATCAGTGTAAGACAAATAAACAAGCCGCTTAAAATAATGAAATAGGCCAGGTCGCGGGTATCCAAAACTCCCCGGCTGACTGACTGGTAGTGCCGGGTGATCCCTGAATTCTCCAGGCTCAGGTTCTGTAATGGCAATAGCTGTCCGAGGGAATCAAATCCGCTGTAAAAAAAGAAACAAAGGAACACTGCAACAGAGAAAGCAATGATCTGATTTTTGCTTATGGATGATGCAAACAGGCCGATGGCGCAAAACCCGGCGCCTAATAAAAATAAACCGATGTATGAACCAATTACCCCGCCTGTATCAATGTTCCCCTGTGGACTGCCTAACACGTAAACTGAATAATAGTAAACCAGCGTTGGCAACAACGCAAACAGCACAAGGGTAACACTGGCGAAATACTTACCCAGCACAATCTGCCAATCCGTTAGCGGACGGGTAAGCAATAACTCAAATGTGCCTTCTTTACGTTCTTCGGCCAGTGAACGCATGGTTATAGCCGGTATCAGGAACATGAAAAGGTAAGGCGCAGTGCTAAATAGACTATCTAAACCGGCATAACCGTAATTAAGGATACCGGAATCGGGGAACACCCACAAAAACAGGCCTGATACCAGTAAAAATACACCTATGGTAACATAAGCTACCAGGGAGCTGAGATAGGAGGTGATTTCTTTTTTGAGGATACTTGGCACGGGTAATTTTTGTAATGGTTAAAAGGTTGTAGTGGTTACAAATGCTGCACTAAACCATAATCACTTATACAGGCTGCAATATTAATATAAAAG
>JBIOHE010000645.1:0-1927 GCA_044448725.1 Sphingobacteriales bacterium
ATATCAATACCATCCATATCATATTTTTTGACGATACCGACGGCGCTTTCCGCAAAACCCTGCCTCGAAGTATCAGACAATACCGCATCCGAGAATTTCCCGCTCCAGGTCCATCCGCCAATCGAAATTAAAATTTTCAGTGCAGGGTTTTGTTTTTTAAGCAGGTTTAAATGCCTGAAATTAATGGTATCCGTTGCTTCTTTGTGAAGCCAGGCCCGGTTATTTTTAATATCCACAAAAGCGTAATTGATATGTGTAAGTTTCCCGGCATCTATCAGTTCGGTTTTCACCAGTCCCCTGAAGCCACCAACATAACCGATGATCACCTTGTTTGATTGCGCATGAAGGCATCCGGCGGGCAAAAACAAACACCAGAATATTCCCAGCATAAATACAGGAAATTTGGCGTGCGGTTGAATAAATACCTCAAATTGTTTTGTTTGCATATTATATTTTAAGCCTGAGCCTGCCTTTCTCAAGGAAACCGGTAATAATAATCACAATAAATGAAACCGCGAATGAGCGGATAACCCCGCCGGTGCCGAAGTTTAAAAAATGCGGATAATTGAAATCAACAATATAAAAAACGGCCATAATTATATAAGGGACAAGGTAGCAGGTAAGGGTACTTGTACCGGCGGGTTTAATAATTTTAAACCAGTGTTTTTTCCCCTTTACATCAATCAGCCAGATCATCAACTCAAAAAACAGGACACCTATCCCTGTGCATATAAAAACCCATGCGGGGGTTGAATGTATTTTTGAGATGCCTTCGGTGTAAGGGCGCACAATAAAACCAAGCGTTATCAAAGCAATTCCGGCTATGGTAAATATCAGCCATACCCTGCTATAGTTGCCTTTGGCAATAAGCTTTGCATATAATAGCGATACCACTGCCCCGAACATCATCAACAAAGCCGGTGCGCCATCGTTAATAACCCATATTGCAAAATCAAACCACCCGGCGTGCATGCCAACGTTAATGCCAACCAGTAAAAGCAGCGCAATACACAATACGGTAAAATTGCCCCTTACCAGCAGGTAGATACCTGCGCAAACCAGGTATGCCCATCCAATAATACCTAAAATGCCCCACCACGATGGTGCTAAGCCTTTCGGTTCAGCAGCAGTGCCGCCTTTGTACAGCAATGCAAGGATGACAAGCGTAGCTATACCGGTGCCTATCAGCGCGTATTTCTTAGCTTTCGCCAATGTTTCGGGGTAATCAAGCCAAATCAGGAAGAAGCCTAAGGTTACCAGCAACTCCCACACGCCCAGGGGTAAAATGGCAGCATCTGAATTGTACCCTTCCATATTGACATGAAAAAAACCCATCGCTATCAGCGCGAAAGAACGCAGCAAAATATACCGGGCGATAGCGCCAAAGGAATCGCCCTTATCTAACCTTCTCCCTATAGCCAGGGGTATTGATAAACCTGCTATGAATAAAAACAGAGGAAAGATAGAATCTGCGAAATGCATACCGTCTTCGTTTGCCTTCACATGGTCAATCCAGGCCGGGACATTGCGGACGCCACTAAGGTCGTTCACAAAAATCATAAAAAACATATTTACGGCACGGAAAACATCAATAGAAAACAGACGCTTTGGTTGAAGCATGACAACAGGATTAATCAGTTTAACAGTATCAGGATTTAAATATAACTGCTATTATTTGAATTTGGATGTATCGTTTTTGATATATTTTAAAGAGACGGATGTTCCTTTTAAAATTTTAAAAGAATTGGGATTGATAAAACATTTTTGGCTCTATAACGCTTTGTATGGGTAGGCATTTCATCCCGATAGCTATCGGGAAACTAAAAAGAACGTTATTATGATGATGAAATATGGTTTTCTAAAGTGCCAAAGAGGCGTAGCCCCGATAAATATTATAGCAACGGATTTTAATCCGTTGAAAAGGTAA
>JBIOHE010000646.1:0-1926 GCA_044448725.1 Sphingobacteriales bacterium
GCACTTTGTCATCGTGTACCGGTGTTCCCCATTCAACATCATGGTAGGCAACATAAATAGGGTCGCCCAGGCACCAGCCGCAGCGCACTTTGCCATCATTGGGACCGGCATATTTTACCGGAATAGGTTTCAAGTCCCCTTTAGGGGATTTAGGGGTTTGTTTTTGTATTTTCTTCTTTGACATAGTTGTAGGCAACTTTACCTGCCCGGTGTAAAGTTGTCAAATAGAAAATGTATTTCCCAAACCTTTTTAAAAGGAGAAACATAAAAGTTTCGCGGGCGATAAATGAAACCACAAATGCTATGACAAAGGCAATTGCAAATAGTTTGAAGCCGGAAATGCTAAAGAATGTGCTAGCAACCAATAGAAATATCATTGCAAGGCTAACACCGATAGCGTAAGCAGTAGCACGAATCAAAGTACGGAAGCCGCGAATAAAAGAAGAATGTAAAATGCCTATGTAAACGGAACGGGCAATAATACCTGCAAAGGACAATAAGGCAAGCAGAAGAATAAGAAAACTGCCTCCAATTAATTTAAACGTTGTTGCTACTACCCTAAAAAAATCAGGCGCGTGTTCAAACAACCCATTACCTGCTATTTCTAAAAGAGTCATTTTTCTGTTTTTATAAAGTAAAGACGCAGAACCTGCTCCGAATATTGTGCCAAAAAAGCGGAATATGATAATGTGACAAAATGACAATGTGATAATTGGAAAAAATCGGACTGGAATTTATTGTCCCTATGTCATTTTATCACATCGTCACATTTTCCCCTTCAGCTTTTCCCAAATCTCCGGCAGCATTTTAATCATTGCTACCTGCCGGGCAAAGCTGCGGGCTTCTACTGCAGGGTAACCCACGTAAGTTTTGCCGCCTTCCAGGGATTTTGGTACAGAGGTGCTGGCCATGATTATGGCCCTATCACCGATGGTGATATTTTTATTGAGGGCAGATTTGCCATAGATAGTGACCCAGTTGCCAACTGTTGTGTTGCCTGCAATACCAACTTGTCCGGCTATGATGCAATGCTCACCAATCTTTACATCGTGTCCCAAATGCACCTGGTCGTCAATTTTGGTCCCTTTGCCTATAAAGGTATCGCTGGAAACTCCGGCATCAATAGTACAGCCTGCGCCGATTTCAACATTATCTGCAATCACCACTTTACCCGCACTGTGCATTTTGTCGTAATGCGTTGGGTGACGTTTATAATAAAAGGCATCGGAGCCAATTGTGCTGTTTCCATGTATAATTACATTATCGCCGATTTCGGTATAGGCGTAAATGGTTACGTTGGGATGGATAATGCAGTTTTTGCCAATTTTTACATTTTCACCCACAAAGGCATTGGGGTAAATAAAAGTGCCTGCACCGATAACAGCCGTTTTGCTAATGCCGTTGTCTGATTTTAAAACCGGTTTGAATTTTTCCGCCAAAAAATTGTAAGCCAGGAAAGGGTTGGCGTTATATAAAAGCGTTTTGCCATCCGGTGCTTCCATCTTTTTATTAATGATAATAAAAGAAGCTTTTGAGCGGAGGGTAAAATCGTAATACTTCTCGTGGTCAACAAAGGTGATGTCGCCGGGTTCCACATTATGGATTTCGTTGAGGCCTTTAACCATGGCATTGGCATCCCCTATTAAATCGGAGTTGGTCCAGTCAGAAATCTGTTTTACTGAAATCGGTTCTTTGAATTTCATGCAACGAATATAAAATACTAATGGCTTTCACCATTCGTTCTCAATTCATTGCCACAGATTCACAGATTAAATGCATTTGAAAATAAGTTGCTTTCGGTATTTTTTGTATCCAATCTGTGAATCTGTGGCCATAGTTTTTATGCCTTGGATACTGTGGCCCAATACACTTTTAAGACAAAATTGTACATTCGCGCCACCTAAATCTCAATACTCAATACTAATA
>JBIOHE010000647.1:0-1924 GCA_044448725.1 Sphingobacteriales bacterium
CCCTGGCAATTACAGGGCGGGAGCCGCACTCTTTGCACAGCTTGCAGTAAATAGACTGTGGTATTTTAACATAGCCCCTCATAATGTCTTAATACGACTATTATCACAAAAAGTTACCTTAAATTACTTTTACCTGAAAATATTAAACTTTTTGTTGTTTCAATTGTCATAATAAATACATCTGCATTAATAAATTAGAATTATGAAAAAGTACATTTTTAGAATAATAGCTTTGCTGATATTTGCATCAGCTATTTCAAGTTGCTCGTTAGAATACCGCAATGCACACGGACACCATCAGGAAGGTGACCACGGTCATGGTCATGACCATGAACATGGTGACCGTCATTAATAAAAAGGCTTTGCTGAATAAAAAAGGTCACGGTTATAACGGAGGCCTTTTTTATTTAACGGCATCAAATTCTTATTTGGAGCTTTTGGTCACCAATACCCAATCAACCAGCACTTTTGCCCGGCCTGTTTTTATTTTGTCAACAGTAGCTTCGGATATACCGTAGTAAGGCGCCTTAATATTGTTTACCGCCGCCGGATAACCGCCGCCAATGGCAAAGTTGAGGATGATAAACTTCGCATTATCAAAAGCCCAGCGGCCATAATGCTCAACCATGGCACGGGTTACCGTATAGGTTACTTTCCCGTCTAACTTAAAAACGATACTATCTGCTGTCCAGTCAACCGAATAAACATGCCATTGCGTAACATCAGTTCCTTTCGGGAAAAAGGCACGGTAAGCCAAAGGAGTGTTGCCAAAATATTCAGGGCCATGCAGGGCATTGCTTATCCAGCTTGAATCGCCTACGGTTTCCATCATATCTATTTCGCCGCAGCCGGGCCAGTTCCCATTTCCCAGGGCCCAAAAGGCCGGCCATAAACCTGCCCCTGCCGGCATTTTCATGCGAGCGGAAGCAGTGCCATAAGTAAATTCCATTTTATATTGGGTATTTATCCTCCCTGATATGAAATCGTACTTTTTATGCTCTTTACTGGTAAAGCCTGGTTGATAGATTGCTTTTATTACCAAAGCGCCATTATTTGCACCTTCTGCCGCAGCGCCGTTAACAAGGTAAAGCGTTACCGCAGAATCAACATAAGCCTGTTGCTCATCATTAACCGTGTTACCTGTAACCTCAACATTCCATTTTGTACGGTCAATCGTTTTTCCGTTGAAATCTTCAAAGAAGACGGTGTCCGTTTTTGGCAGGCTCACCTGTGCTTTAGCAGATGTTATTATAAAAAACGCGGCGACTATTGTAAGAAATGGAAATTTCATTTTTGTTTATTGTTGGTGAAGCAAAAGTAGGGTTTATAAAAACAAAAAAATAACGACCCTGAGCGTAAAACAAACAGATGCTTATCACTGCTTAACCTTCACATACTTTTCAATGATCGTCCTGTTGATATTTTCCTTTTCAACTTTCTCAAGGCCGGTTTGGGTGAGCGTATCATTTTTCAGGCTGACAGTAAAATCGAATGTCTTGCCTTCCCAATTCTTGTCAACATAAAAATCGAGGTGTTCGGTGTATTTATTACCCGCTAAAGTATAGCTGCCGCCGCCTGCATCAAAATGGTTAAGGGAATCTTTCGGCGTGTTTAAGTTATGCTTTAAAAAAGCAAAATGGGTATCGTTAATGATCTTTATAAATTTTTGACCTTTGGTGTAGTCAGTAACCTCACTAACTCCTTTTGTAATAGTTGTACCGGTGATCAATTGCCATGTTCCGTTGAGTTGGATAGCGGGTTGGCTGTCATTTTTTGTTTTAGTATTACAGGATAAAAGAATTGTTAGGGCAATAGCCAGAAAGAATAGTTTAAGTTTCATTTTTAAGATTTTGTTGAGATATTTAGTTGATTAAACTACATAAATAAGTATATTAATTTAGTTTATCTACATAAACCTCAGCGA
>JBIOHE010000648.1:0-1924 GCA_044448725.1 Sphingobacteriales bacterium
GTGTTCACCGAGAGGCCTTCTTTTAAAAGGGACATACCGAAGTAGCCGACCAGGCCGTACATTAGCCCAGATATCACCGCGCACAATAATCCTTTACGTTCGTTGGTCATTTTCAATTTCATCACAGATAATCATGCGCTAAGTCGCCCCTGAAGTCACGCTTTTCTTTTTATTCCTTTGTTTTTTAGCTTGCTGCTGGCGAAACGAAATGATAATAATCGCCCCAAGTAAATTAAGTAATTCTATGAAAATTATTGAGACCCCGAGGTTGATTCTAAGAACGTGGAAACAAGAGGATGCGCAAAGCTATCTTGCAATGAATAATGACCCTAAGGTCGTTGAATTTTTGCGTGGAACGATGAACCTGTCTGAAGTTAATGTTTTTATAAATGCGATGAACATTCAGTCCGATCAAAAGGGCTATACTCTGTGGGCGACCGAGCTTAAGGAGACGGGGGAGATGATCGGTTTTATCGGGCTTAACTTTATCGATTTCGCAGCGCATTTCGCACCAGCGGTAGAAATTGGTTGGCGATTAGGCTCGCAGTATTGGGGTAAAGGCTATGCCACTGAAGGGGCTCTTGCCTCACTTGATTTTGGGTTTAATCAGGCAGGGCTTTCTGAAATTGTGGCAATTACAGTCCCGGTGAACACACGCTCAAGAGCAGTGATGGAGAAAATTGGTATGAAGCATGACTTAGCGGGGGACTTCGCGCATCCAAAACTTGCTAGCGACCACCCACTTTCAAGGCATTTGCTTTATAGGATTAGTAAATAACTGCCGACTTGTTTCCCAGTCACAGGAATGCTAGGGTTGGTTATAACGGATGGTGTGATGCTAGAAAAACTAAATAAAGAATTGAAAAAAGCAAAGTTAGATGGTTTTGTCACCCCCTCAACCGATGAATTTCTTAATGAATTTACTCCCTTGCACCTGAACCGCTTAAAAACCTTAACTGGTTTTACCGGGTCGTTTGGTATGGCAATTGGTAACTATTTAATAACTGACGGCAGGTATTTACTCCAAGCGAAAAAAGAGGTGGATAAGTCGTTTACAATAATTGAATTAAGGGAGCAACAGACGGGGAAGTTAAAAGGTAAAAAAATCGGTTATGATCCCAAAACCATAGCACTGAAAAACCTTAATCTTTTAAAACAAATTTTTGGCAGTGATTTAAACCTTATCCCTACTACCAATCTCGTTGATAAAATTAGCCAACCCAAAGCCCCAGAAATTCGGGCGGTATTTGAATTGCCAATAAAGTATGCAGGGATGAGTTCAGCCGATAAAATCAAATTGATTAGGCAGAATTTCACAGGTGATAGTTTGTTAATAACTAACCCTGATGCAATTTGTTGGTTATTAAACATTCGCGGCTATGACGTCCCCTATACACCATATTTACTGGCGTATTTATTGATCCACAAAGCGGGACACCCCATACTATTTACTGATCCTAAAAAAGTTTTGCACTTAGCTAATGTTAAGGTGCAAGAGTTTTGCGAGCTTAAAAATCATCTTAAAGGGGTGATTCAATTTGACCCCAATAAAACTCCAGTATGGTTTGGCCAAAACATTCTAAACAAACTAGAAAAAACGGATCCGGTAGAGCGGATCAAAGCCGTTAAAAATTCAACTGAGATTAAAGGCTTTATTGATTGCCATATTGAAGATGGTAAAGCGATGGTCGCCTTCTTAAAATACTTAGGAAAAAACTGGACAAATCTTGATGAGCTAACAGCCAGCCAAAAGCTGCTTGAGTTTAGGCAGAAAGCTAAGCTGTTTCAGTATCCGAGTTTTAAATCGATTTCTGCCTTTGGTAGTAATGGCGCCATAATTCATTATCATCCAACGCTACTTACCTGCAAAAAATTTAAAAACAACAATCTGTATTTAATTGATTCCGGCGGGCAATATTTAAAC
>JBIOHE010000649.1:0-1922 GCA_044448725.1 Sphingobacteriales bacterium
AAGTATATAAGTATAATATGGATAAATTATTGCTTCCATAATGAAAGCAATAAAAAAGTTTGCCCATAAAACTAACAAAACAATATTAAATTTAACCAAAAAAAATGTTAACGAAAAGTTAACGAGAAATAGCATACAGGTTTTGCTTTATCTAAAACGTTGGATACACTCTTTGTTTGAACAATCTCTGCTAACATTCATTGAGTTCTTTGTCATCCTTTATATCCGGCAATAACTTTTATTTTAACTGCCCATAGCTTAGGAGTACTCAAAGTCACGCCTTATGTTACGTTAAAAATAACTTGAGTTATTTAGAAGTCAGTAACAATTGTGGGCTGCCTTGTCATTGAACTTACCTACCTGCAAGCAGGCTATTCAGTAATTGGGTAATTTAGAATTTTCTTCTATTCTTTCATCATGCCATATCAATTGTTCCAGCTCTTTTTTATTAATAATTATACTTGCCCTGTATTGAAAAATAGGTACCCATATTTTTTCAGCCGGGTTCCACCGTTCATGAATAGCGCTCCATAAAATTTTCTTATTCAGGCTAACAATAAATAGTTTACCGCAATCACCTCCCATACATACAAACATTGATTCATCTGGCAATTCTATAACATTTCCGCCTGATGAAAAGTTATGACTCATTTGTTTTTGTACACTCGTATCTTCAATGGTACATTCATATTCCCATATTTTTTTTAAGCCATCCTTTTCAGAACCAGGTTCCTGCATCGCAATTATCTTAGGAATATATCCATCTTTGCAACTATTGTTATTAAATAAGTATAAATTCCCTTTCTTTGATCGTCTGCAACTATGCTGACAACAAAATAGATCATTTCCTGTTTTCTCAACACCTGGTTTGTATATTTCTCCATAATCATTTAATACACTTCCTCCTGGATATTTTACTTTAATTACCCGGCTTATATCCTTAAAACTTATGTAGATCGTTTTATTTTGCTCATCAAAAAAAAATGCATTTTCATGAAAAAAAGATGCATGTCCTGGCTGTATTGTATTAACACCGCCGCATTGGCGGCTATAAAAAAGATCAGATTCCTTAAAATATTTTGAAGATTTCCACGACCATACCACATTGCCTTTTTGATCATATTCTAACAAGGTTCCGAATTGCATTTCCTGGTAAGTAGTATCATTGCTCCTGTTTATACCATCACTGGAAACAAAAAGGAAACTGCTGTCCTTTAAAGAAGGTGTTTTGCATAATACGTTTTCGTTTCCTAATACCATGTAATGGCTATTTGCAAGCCGTGTAAATTCATGATGATATTGAGTATTACTTTTACCCGGCAATCCGTTGTCTGGGCCCTTCCATAAAACATCCCCGTTATAATTGATCTCAAATATGCGCGTACCTAAGAAAAAAGTGATCGTTCCCTGCGGTGAAAGCTTTAGGTCACGCAGTCCGTTAGATACAGCTTCAAGCCCGTCTGTATTGGGCAAAAACCATACTGGTTGCCCGTCCATATTGTATATTGCACCAGTACCATCTGAAAAAATATAAGCATCTTTGTATTTTTCAGCCCTTTTGATAATTCTTAACCGCGTCATACTTGTGTCAACTTCCGGTATTATCCCTGTACTAAAATGATGTAGTTGGCCCTTTATTTTAGTTGAATCTATATTTGTAATAACGGTGCGCCAGGTATATTCCTTACCAAAAGAAGGAACCTCGCCTATTATTCTGTTTGTATCACAGGGGTATGTTTTGATAATATTTTTCTTAAACGAATCCTCACTGTAATAGTTACCTGCTGCAATTTCTATTTTGTATTTGGTACCCTCTTGCTTTGATGGAAACTTAAATCCTATCAGCCTGTAATTTAGCTTACTGCCCTCCCTTGGAAGAATCTGTGCATCAACTTGATAGGATGCAATCAAGAAGAAAAAGA
>JBIOHE010000650.1:0-1905 GCA_044448725.1 Sphingobacteriales bacterium
CAATATCATAAATTCCTTTGAAAAAAGGAAAACTATACTGCTAACCGAAGCGCCCAATACTTTGCGTATGCCTACCTCTTTTGTGCGTTGAACCACCATAAAGGATACCAGCCCATATAAGCCCAGGCAGGAAATAAAAATAGCTATGCAGGCGAATATTTTGTAAACCAAAGCCTGCTGGTTTTCCTGTTTATAAAACTTTGCGATATTTTCATCCAGGAAAAAGCCGTTATAGGCATATTCGGGAAAGGTTTTCTCCCAAAGTTTTTGTACCGATGGAATGGTTGTTGCAAGGTTATGGGTTTGAACTTTAACCGCAACTTCCGATTCAAACGCTTTTTGAGGATAAATAACAATTGGTTTAGCGGCCTCACGCAGGGAATTGGCTTTAAAATCTTCAACAACCCCGGTAATTGACGCCCAGGAGCCGCCGCCTAAGCTTATGGTTTTACCTATTGCATCTTCCGGGTGTTTTATACCCAGCTTTTGCATCAGCGTTTGGTTAATCACCGCCTGGCGCATGGTGTCAGCGGGTTCATAACCTTTACCGGCAACAAAACGAAGTCCGAATGTTTTAAAATAATCAGCATCCCCTATTTTCAGGAAGACATCAAAACCAGGGTCCTTTTTTTCATGATTAAAGAAAAAATTAGTAGCGCTGTTATTATCTGACGATGGAGCGTCGGAGGCAAAACTTGCTGAAAGAACACCGGGATTTTGCAGCAATTGCTGTTTGAATCCCTGCATTTTATGCAAACTGATACTATCGGTATAGCCGGGAATAATCAAAACGGTATTTTTATCAAAACCGAGATCAGCATTATTCACAAAATTCATCTGCTTTATCGCAACTACGGTACCTATAATGAGCAGCTGGGAAATTGCGAACTGTAACACCACTAAAGTCCGGCGCAATGGAATTCCCCCAATGGAAGCCGCATTGATCTTGTTTTTTAATGCCAGCGCCGGTTTAAAGCCCGATACCACCATTGCCGGATAAATACCTGACAGTACGACAACTGCAAGCGTTACAGCAGCCAAAAACAAGACGGTACCTGTGTTAAAAAGCCTGATATTATCGGGTACACTGGCAATATTTTTAAGGTAAGGCAACCCAAGTTCTGCTACTGCTATGGCAAGTACAACAGCAATCAACACAATAATAATTGTTTCTCCAATTACCTGAACAATCAATTGCGCCCTGCTGCTACCCAAAACTTTGCGGATACCGACCTCCTTTGACCTGCCAACTGATTGCGCTGTTGACAAATTGATGAAGTTGATGGAGGCCATAATAATTAGAAGTACGGCAATAAACGAAAGTGTGCGCAGGGTAGCCATACCGGTTACGTGATCGCCAAGGGTATCTCCAAACCTCGTATCAAAATGGAGCGCAGACAAAGCCTGCGGAACCAGGAATTTTTTTCCGACCTGCACATTCTTGAATTGTTTATTTGAAAAATCAAGGAATCGGCGGTTAATAGTATTTAACGGCATGTTTGACGGAAACTCCATATACACCTGGTGGTTGCTGCCAACCGTGTTCCAGTTATTATAATAATTGTAGTCTTTTGGGTGTTGCTTCCAGGTAATGTAAGATATAAGCACTTTTAGAGGGAAATCAGTATTTGCAGGCGCATCATCAATAATACCGGCTACTTTTAGCGTTAAAACATTGTCCATTTTCAGCGTTTTGCCCATCGCGCTTTTCCAGTCGCCAAAATATTTTATGGCGCTGCTTCTGTCAATCACCGCCATATTGGGATTTTTTAAAGCTGAGGGTTGACCTGCGAGCCAGGTCCATTTAAAAACATTGAAAAACTGCGGTTCTATAAACATAACCCCCATGTTCTCTATAAATTTTTTGTCATCGGATGGATTGCCTGATTTGGCCGGTACAGTAAC
>JBIOHE010000651.1:0-1903 GCA_044448725.1 Sphingobacteriales bacterium
ATCAACTCCCGAGGGACCGGTTGCCCCGGCGGTACCAGTAGGACCTGTGCTACCACCATTTGCAGCGTACAAAGCATATGGTACACTAAACATTTGGGTGACGCCCATGTCAAGATAATTTGTTCCACCCGTTGGATCAATTTCAACCTGCACAAACTGCAGGCCGTCTGCCCAGTTGATGCCGCCAAATGTACCTTGGGTAATGTCCCCGCCCCCTATTACGACAGTAAAAACTCCCAGGGCGTTAGATGTTACTGTATGCGTTTCCTGAAATTCAATTGCACCGGTGCCGCTACCATCATGGACAGTAAAACGAACTGACATACTGGTATTAAGAATGGGTGTGCCGTTTAAATCCCTCGCCACGGCCTGGTAAGGAATGCCCTGGGGTGACTGCGATATCAATTGGAGACTTAGAATCAAAGTTCCAAATGTCATTAATAATAGTTTTTTCATAACAGAGGGTGTTTTATAGTTAATAATTTGAAAGTCCGGTAGGGACGATAGAAAGTAGAAGAAAGCGGGGGGTACATATCCGATAATTTATATTAAGGTTCGCGCTTTTGTAAAAATATACCTAGTCACAACTAGTAACTGCGGGGAAAAATTATCTAAGTGAGTCAAAAACGCTGGTAAGTGCGTAAAATGAAAAAGTGCTAACAGGAGAGAAATTGTCCTTAGACAAGCAAAGTCATTTCCAATTCATTCGGAAATATCCCGTAAGGAAAATTAGTGGAAGGCGGAACCTTTTACTTATCAATTCTTCAGGTGAATTTTCCGATGGACTTGATTATAAATACAAAAACCCGCCTAAAGCGGGTTCTGCATTTATAATCTTTCGAAAATGATTCTACAGAAAATTCTGGCTCTTGATTCCTTTTTTACCTGCAATGTCAGACAACTTGAAACCAAGTGTAATTTCATGCGTCATTAAACCTTTTGTTGTGCGGGCCAATTGCGAGATGCCGAAATCGTAGCTGTAATTAATCAGGAAAATCTTTTGCTCATAACCAACCTGGGCTACAATAGCGTCACTTTCTTTGTACCATGCACCAATAATTAACTTGCCTTTTTGCGGACTAAATTTGTAAGCCATCAGCAAACCACCCACAAACTGTTTAAACGGTCCCTGTAAGTTGTACATAAGCACCGGGGTGAAATCCAGTTTGTTGCCTATCACCTTCACTCCCGCTTCGAAATTAAAACGGGCAGGTAATATACCTCTTCCATTCACTTTAAATAATGTAAGGTTGGGTTCATTAACATGAAAGCCAGAGAGGCCGGCAAAAGCCTGTATTTTACCACTTTCGGGTGCAAAATGGTACATAAAGCCAAGTCCTACATCCAGTGCACCCTTATTGATATTAAGACCTTCTCCGGTAGGAGCGGCTGCATTATACGCACCGTTTATGTACTGTTCATCAAAACTCTGGTTAAGCACGTCAAGCGAGTAATGAAGATAACCGAAGTTCAGAGCGGCATATAAGGTGTTCGCAGCATTTAGCTTCAGCCCATAGCCGATATTGAAAGTGGCGTCCAATCTATTAAACCCACCTGACCGGTCATCTAAAATACTTAACCCGAAATCCAATCTTGATTTTCCGAATTCTTTTTTGCTCGAGTCGCCCTTGCCGGTATTCAGGAACAAGGGGTACATAGCGGAAAGTGCGTACGTTGAATAACCCTTATCAATGGTTGCCCACTGGTTACGATAATTAAGGACCACCCTGGCGTCGCTGGTTAAACCCATCATTGCCGGGTTAAGCCAGAGTTGGTTACTTAGCGGCTGCGAAAATCGCGTATCCTGCGCGTTTCCATAACCGGTCACTAATAAAAGTGATACTAAGCACGTTGTTATTTTTGCTGTAAGTTTCATACTATTTGGATTTTAATAGTTCTTAAT
>JBIOHE010000652.1:0-1896 GCA_044448725.1 Sphingobacteriales bacterium
ATCGAACCCTGATCCGTTGATGAATTTATCTCTGATACAACTGCTTATACGGGGGCTTTCATAATAAGTTTAAGAAATGTTTCAACAGTTTTTCAACACCTAAATGCTTGAAAAAGAAGGATAAAGAAAGATATGTTTTGAACCTGCCTTGTCAGGTTCTAACCTGAAATTAATAAAAAATGAAACATTTTTTTGCGCAGGTTTAAAGCGATTAACTGTCGATTTAAAATTTTATTTTGAACGATTTCGCGTCAATAATCCAGGTGCTTTTTATATCCTGAAACCGGTTCCGAAAATTATAAAAAAGGCTGCGGGCGGCGATTAACATTTAACTTCGTTTTAGCTTTATGCTGACGGCTTGCCCGGTTAAATTCAATTTTTAATTAGTTTCAATCTATTTAACGGGTATTTCTTTGTTGCGACATCCTTTGCTCAAAGTTTCCTTAAATTTGCCGATTGATAAAATGAAAGAACGGAAAATAGAATTGTTAGCGCCTGCGGGTTCATTTGATTGTTTACAGGCAGCAATCAATGGAGGTGCTGATGCCGTTTATTTTGGCGTGGAGCAGCTGAACATGCGGGCAAAATCGGTCAATGCATTTTCTATAAGTGATATAGAACAAATTGCGGCGGTTAGTCACGAAAACGGCATAAAAGCATACATTACACTGAACACTATAATGTATGGTCACGATCTTCAATTGCTTCGCACTATCTTAAATGAAGTAAAGAAATATAGGATTGATGCTGTGATAGCATCCGATTTTGCGGTGATTGAGCAATGCAATCAGTTGGGCATTCCGCTGCACATTTCTACGCAGGCCAATGTGAGTAATATTGAAGCTGTACAATTTTTTGCCAGGTTTTCGGATGTAATTGTTTTAGCCAGGGAACTTACACTGAAACAGGTAGAGGATATTACAAAAGAAATCAGACGGCGGGACATCAGAGGCATATCCGGCGATTTGATAAAGATCGAGGTATTTGTTCATGGCGCGTTATGCATGGCGGTATCGGGTAAGTGTTATTTAAGCCTGCATAGTCAGAACGCTTCGGCCAATAGAGGCGCCTGCACCCAAAACTGCCGCCGCCCCTATATTGTTAAAGATGCTGAAACCAACGAAGAACTGCTGATAGACAATGAGTATATCATGTCGCCAAAAGATTTATGTACCATCGGCATCCTCGACCAGGTGTTAAACAGCGGGGTGGATGTGTTGAAAATAGAAGGCAGGAGTAAGGGCGCCGACTATGTATTTACCACAACACAGTGTTACAGGGAAGCGTTGCAGGCTATTGAAACCAATAATTTTACTAATGATAGAATTGTGGACTGGTTGAAACGGCTCGCAACTGTTTACAACCGTGGGTTTTGGGAAGGCTATTATTTAGGGCATCAGGTAGGCGAATGGACAAGCAACCCGGGGTCTGCAGCTACCGAAAAGAAGATATATGTGGGCAAGGGGAGTAAATATTATCCTAAAATAAACATCGCCGAATTTATAATTGAAACCGGAAGTATAAAGGCAGGTGACACTATAATGGTCACCGGGCAGTATTGCGGGATGGTAAAAGAAAAAGCCGAAACCCTGATGGTTAACGGAGCGCCGGGCGAAGAAGCAGTTAGAGGCGATAAAATAACCTTTCCTCTCAGCACAAAAGTAACCGCCAGTGATAAGCTCTATAAAATTGTGGAGACGATAAATGGCTAAGATCATCCATTACCGGAACAAGTGTATTGGTTGCGGTATTTGTTTCGAATTGCAGCCGGAACTTTGGCGGATGTCGATGAAAGACGGTAAGGCTACTTTGTTGAAGTCAACAGAAAAGAAGGCTGTTTTTATTACCCCGATTGGTGATAACCAGCTTCTGCAAAGTATGGACGTGGCAAAGGCC
>JBIOHE010000653.1:0-1877 GCA_044448725.1 Sphingobacteriales bacterium
CCCTGCCTGCCGGCGGGCAGGTTTTCCTGACTTTCGGACTCAAAAAATAACTTTGTCACTATAAAAAAAACACATACTTTTGTCGGTGTTAAAAATTCAATTACTTTTTCACTGCTGATGTCTGCACCTGATTGCGATGATTCTATATTTAGCCAGCTTGAGGCCTTTGGCCATAAAAAGGTGGTGTATTGCAGTGACCCGGAAACAGGTTTAAAGGCAATTATTGCTATTCACGATACTACGCTTGGCCCTGCATTGGGGGGTACCCGCATGTGGGCCTACAAAACGGAGCGCGATGCTTTGCAGGATGTTTTGCGCCTGTCGAAAAGTATGACCTATAAAGCGTCCATAGCAGGCCTCAACCTGGGTGGTGGCAAAGCGGTGATTATAGGCGATTCGCACAGGGACAAAACCGAGGCGCTTTTACGCAAATTCGGACGTTTCATAAAAAATCTTAACGGTGAATTTATCACTGCCGAAGATGTAGGCACCAATCCGCGCGATATGGAATACATCAGGATGGAAACGCAGCATGTGATGGGCGTGCCCGAAAGTATCGGCGGCAGCGGAGATCCTTCCCCGATAACAGCATTAGGTGTTTTTATGGGGATAAAGGCTTGTGTAAAAGAACTGTACGGAAATGACAGCTTAACCGGCAGATCGGTTATAGTACAGGGCATAGGCCATGTGGGCGAAAACCTGGTAAAACTGCTGCGCGATGAAAATGCCAAAGTTTATGCCAGCGATATTAATGAAGACGGTGTAGGGCAGATTGCCAGAAAATATGGCGCTGAGGCAGTATCAAACAGCAAAATTTTTGAAATTGACGCCGATATTTATGCCCCGTGTGCTTTAGGCGCCACTATCAATAGTGAAACAATAGAAAAGCTTAAATGCGGTATAATTGCAGGTTCGGCAAATAACCAGTTGGATGATGAAATTGTTCATGGCCGGATGCTGCTTGAAAAGGGAATTTTATTTGCCCCTGATTATGTGATAAATGCGGGTGGCATTATTAATTGCTACTCGGAGTTAATGGGTTTCAGCAAAAAAAGGACCATGCAGCTCACTGAAAATATTTACGAAGCAACCCGGAATGTTTTAAAACTTTCCAAATGCGAAAATATTTCAACTATTGAAGCGGCTAATAAAATTGCTGAAAAAAGAATAGCGGATATTAAAAAGGTTAAATCATCATATTAGTTTTATAAACAGATCCGCCAGCTGGCGGACTAAATCGTTCTTACAAAATGTTAAATCGCAGGCACCTACGGGTAAAAGTTTTACAGTCGTTATACGCATATAGTCAATCACATAGCGGCGACATTAAGCAACATGAAAAAAACTTGTTGCAAAGCATAGATAAGGTATATGAAATGTATATCTGGATGCTCTCATTGATTTCGGAAGTGGTGGATTACGCCGAAACTGACGCCGAGGAACGGGCGAACAAACATTTGCCAACGGCCGATGACCTTAATGCGGATGTTAAAATACTGAGCAACCGGTTTATTCTTTCGCTGAAACAAAACAAAGAGTTTTTGACAGGGTTAAAGAAATATAAGGTAACCTGGGATCTTGAACCCGAATTAACCAAATCTCTGTTCACCATCCTGAAGAACTCGGCGGAATATAAAGAATATCTGAAAAAAACCGGCGACACGCTTCATTCGGATAAAGACATTATCAAATTTATTTTCAAAAAAGTAATTTTGAAATCGTCATTAGCCGAACAGTTTTTTGAAGATATGTTTATTTACTGGCCGGTTGATAAAGACGTTTTGCAGGCGCTGATAGCCAAGACTTTTAAAAACTTTGCCAATGATGTTCCGGAACTAAACAAACTGGCAGAGGTGACCGGCAACTGGGAAGAAGAC
>JBIOHE010000654.1:0-1876 GCA_044448725.1 Sphingobacteriales bacterium
CCTGTACATATTCAAGGCTGTCGTCATATTCAATAAATGCCTCATCGTACTGAAACCGGGGTTTCAGCATCAAAAACTTGTTGTCAAATTCGCTTACCAGCAAATGCGGTGCGGGCTCCGGACTGCTTATTTCAAAAGTAAGGGAACCACCAATAATTACCTCATATTTAGATTGTAAAGGCAGCAGCACATTACGGATAACATCAAGCTTATCAGCTACCGGAAATTTGAGTGTGCCACCTTCAAACTTTTCTATCAGTAATATATCTTCAGCGTTTTGAGGTAAGTAAAGCGTATCGTCAACTTCTAAAATAAGCTTGCTTTTTAATGTTTTGGTTTTAACGTCGGATATGTCGGCGTCACCTGTTTTGTAGCTCATTTTTATCGTGACAAACCTTTCATCGGCTGTAACTACAAAAACTAATCGAAAAGGGCTTTCACTTAATTTTACAGGCTGAACAGTTGAATTGCTGAAGCGCCCATCGTTTAACTGGTAAACTAACGGACTATTACATAGAAATGGCCATAATCCCTTTAAAAGCTCAAAGTAATGTTTTCTTAATTTCTGCCTTTCTGTATCGCCTATTTGCGGCCATGGGTTAGCATAAGATTTTAAATACGAGCTTCCGTTTTTTGCAAGCCAGTCAACTAATTTCTCATCAGTAAATTCTATCAACCGGTAAAAGGCATCATCGTTAAGGGATTGAAGGAAAGGCAGGTTACTTTGATTATGGATGATTAATTTTTTAACCTCGGTTTTGCCCTTTTTATCCCGGACGAATATTGTTTCAAGCTCAAATTTGATGTGCTTTGCAACTGTAAAATTGAAAAGAAAACCAATCTCGTAATCAATAATTACATTTTCAGGCAGGCAGGGCCTTACCATACTAAACGCTGTTTCCGTATTACCTAAAATACTTTGCTTAATGCCGTGCAAAAAATCTTTACTACCAGCCGGAATTAAATAAGCAGGCTTTTTCTTCAGTTTCAGTTCTCCCCAATAGGTAATATCCCATTCAAAATCCTTGGCTTCGGGATCGTTAAGACTGAGGCCATAAGCGGCCAATATTTTATTTTTTTCGTTTATAAACGGTTTAAATTTACTGAAATAATAACTATTGAAATGATATTCGAGGTACAAAAAACCTCCAACCACGTGTTTGCATAACGGAGAGTGTTTATCACTACAGGTACACCGGGTGCTAAAGCCATCGTTGCCGTCAAATACAATATCAACATCAGCTACTTTTGTTGCTTTGTCATAATAACTGAAGCATTGATGTGGCATACCTATAGCTCCCGGCTTTATATTGCTAACGATTTTGTTTATAACAGCCCTATTGGGGTTCCCGGCAAGTGTCCATAGCACACCTGTTGAAATGTTATTCATCTTAAAGAGGAAATACCCGCCATCACTTAAAACCTGGATTGGCTTTTGCGCGGATACAGCCGGGCTTTTTTTGGCGGGGGCTGTCAATAAGCTGTTTCGTACAATAATGGCTGCGGCTACACAATGTTTGCAATCATCGTGCTCAAAATAGGCCGGGCACTCGCACTCAATCATTAATTCATCAAAATCTTCATCATTTTGGAGATCAACTTCGTAAACCTGGCTGCTGCTTTCGCTGTGCACATTAACAGTAAAAACCCCATTTTCTTCTGCCATTAACGTAAAACGGCCTGAATCAATAATCCGATCCGCCTTTTTCAATTGGGCTTTTGATTGATCATCGAGGTAATCTGCTATTTTATGAATCAGATCCATTATTAAAATTTTGCCGCAATTTAATTGAGTGATATTTGACCAAATATTTCAAATACTTGCTATCGGCTTTTTAGGAGGATATGATGCTCCCCCGCCTACAAAAACCCATTC
>JBIOHE010000655.1:0-1873 GCA_044448725.1 Sphingobacteriales bacterium
ATATAATAAAATACAAGGAAAATAAGACTTTAAAGGCATAAAGGTATTTGAATACCAAAATACAACAATATCTATGCCAAATATCAACATTCCCTATTCACCCTTCACTATTTCCGGCACAACAAAATCCTTATTCAATTCATCTATAAAGGCAAGTATCTCCTTCCTTCCAAGAAATTTCACAGCGCTGGTAATAAAGTTGCGGGGGATGAATTCCCACTCTTTTTTCATGGCTGCTATGAACTGGCGGGCATGTTTGGCGGCTTCGCGCTGGGTGCTTTTATCTGCCTTTGTAAATATCATATTAAAGGGGATGCCCCATGCGCCCAGCTTCCTGAGAAATGCGAGGTCTATATTTTGCGGCTCATGGCGGCTGTCTATCAGCACAAAAACGGTAACGAGGTTAGTACGCTTTTGCAGATAACCTGTTATCATCTTTTCCCATGCAGCGCGTGTGTTTTGAGATACTTTGGCAAATCCATATCCCGGCAAATCAACTATATAAAATGAATTGTTGATCAGAAAGTGGTTTATCAGTTGCGTTTTACCGGGAGTATTTGATGTTTTGGCCAGTTTTGACTGATTGGTGAGCATATTGATCAGCGAAGACTTGCCCACATTAGAACGGCCTATAAAGGCGTATTCCGGCTTATCTGGCTTTGGGCATCCTTCCACATTGGGACTACTGATCACATATACTGCCTTCGTTATTTCCATGTTTCAAATTCAAAAGTAAAAAGTAAAAATTTAAAAATACGTTACTAATTAGCTATGCCAAACACTTTTAGGTTTTAACTTTTGCCTTTTACTTACTTTTGTATTAAATGTCAGTAACTAACAGTAACCCGGCGGCTAAAATAGTACCGGATTCAGCGTCAAATTTAAGCAAGAAAGCGCAAGTAGCGGAAATGTTTAATAATATATCCGGGCGCTATGATTTTCTCAATCACTTTTTATCGCTCGGTATAGATAAGGGTTGGCGTAAAAAGGCCATTGCTGAGGTTGCTGCCATAAATCCAAAAACGATACTCGATGTAGCCACCGGCACAGGCGACATGGCAATAGCTGCCGCTGCCGCAATACACCCAAATAAGATAACCGGCATAGACATAGCCGACCAAATGCTGGAGGTAGGAAGAAAGAAAATTGCTGCTCAAAACCTGTCGCAGGTAATAACCCTGCAAACCGGCGACAGTGAGTCTATGCCATTCAGTACGGGCGAGTTTGACGCCGTGATGTGCGCTTATGGAGTGCGTAATTTTGAGCATCTTGAGACCGGGCTTACCGAGATGTACCGTGTACTACGCCCAAGCGGGAAAGTTGTAATACTTGAATTTTCGCACCCTACCCGATTCCCTGTAAAACAATTATTCCGGTTTTATTTTCGTTTTATACTGCCTACGATTGGTAAATTATTATCTAAACACAGCAGGGCATATACCTACCTGCCCGAATCTGTAATGGCATTCCCCGAAGGAAAAAGGTTTTGCAATATATTGGAACAGTGCGGATTTAAATCGGCCAAAGCAAGGTCGCTTACATTTGGGATTACAACGCTTTATACGGCAATAAAATAAGGATTATTTATAGCTTGAAGGTGTCTTATCCTTTTAACCAGTTTACTATTTCTAATTCTTTTACTCTTTTAAAATGATTTGTATTGTTGGTGACCAACATCAACTTATTTGCAATGGCAATTCCTGAAATAAGTGTATCAGTATGGCCTATTTCAATACCTTTTATCCGTAATTCAGCTTGTATTATTGCGGAAACCTTAGCACTGTGAATAGTCAAGGGGAGAACATTGTTGAGTTCAACAAAGTCATAAAATCTTTTCAATTGTTTTTTAGCATCTTTATATAAAAGACCATTC
>JBIOHE010000656.1:0-1863 GCA_044448725.1 Sphingobacteriales bacterium
ATTTCATGGCTTAATTTCTTTAGAAGGCTCTCGAAAGATTATGAAAGAACAACTGCTTCCGCTATAGCTTTTATACAATTAGCCTTTTGCAGTATAATTTTGGCAAGAAATCCTGCGATAGAAATTTAAACATGTTCTTAACAATCCCGTAAGCCAGGACAATGGCAAAACGGCCGGTATTATCAGTTACTTTACTATTGTGGGATGGCTCATTGCCTATTTTGGATTTCATCAAAACGGTAAAACAAGTTTAGGTAGTTATCAGCTACGGCAAACCCTGCTTTTGCATATTGTTTTTATGGTGGTCAGATATGGGCTTGCTTTCGTTTTAGGGGCCGTTTGGCTTTCAGCAGGTTTTTTTTCATTGTATTACCTGCTTTGGATTATTCAAATCGTGTTTTTTGTTCTTTGGATAATCGGTTTTATCGGCGCCATAAATGGCGAACAAAAACCAATACCATTTTTTGGTGCATGGGCGCAAACCATGTTTCCCACTATTTAGGGCACATATCCTTTTACAGTAATAAAGCATCAACATAATGCGCATGCACTATGCCTTCGCATGGCGACCATGAAAAAATGGTGAACCTGCCATCCTGCGAAGAAACCAGTGCAATTGCATCGCGTTGGTCAAAAACAAACTGTGCTGCCGAAAGGTGCCTGGTGCCGCCATTTTGAGCGGGGTGGATAGTTATTGCAATATTGCCGGTTATCGGCTCGGTAACCATCATTTGGTTAACAGGCTGGCCGTTTGACGATAAACCAATTTTTGCGCCAAAAGCCATTACTTCCAATCTGTCATTTATTATCGTTGCTCCGTCAACTGCCGTAAGCCCGGCAATACTCTCAACGGTACGGTTTACGTCTTCCTGCCAAAGGTTTTTGCCTTGTTCATCCGGGTTCTGCTCCATTAATAACCTAAGCTGCTCAAATGCCGGTGTAACCGGATAGGTAATGGGGTGTATTATAGAATCGCGCCAGGTATCATTTTCGGCAGGCACTACCAGCAACGATCCCCCGTGCCTGTGGGCCCGCATGGAAGCTGCAAGTTGCACCAGTACATTTACCGGATCGTGCCAGCCGGTTGGCGAATTATAATCCAATATAGAAGTAAGCATTGCCGGACAATCGGGCAGGCTTTTGCTGTGCTCATCAATTATTTTTATCTCATCGCCTTTAAGCACGGCAACGTTTATAAATTTACCGAACCCGTTTATGCGCCTGTGTTTTACTACCAGCAAACCCGGTTCAATAACCTCCAGCACAAAGCAGCAGTCTGGAATGTTTCTGGTAGTACCCCATACATACAGTTCGCCGTCTTCGTCCCAGATACCGAGGTGGATACCGGAATGTTCAACAGCGGGGGCCAGTTTTGTTAAAACATCGGGGGTTAAAAATATACGTTCCTCAAGCACCAAAGGCTGCCCGGCCAGCGCGGGCGGCAAATAGGCCAGCGATATTTTGGGCGAACGACCTTCTTCCCTGCGCAAACTGGCCCAAAATGTAACGTCAATTATCGCCTCGATAACGTTTTGCGAAGGTTCAGGTGCAAGGTTATCATCGCCTTGTTGTATAGCCGCCGCCAAAAGCCTTTCAAAATGACCCTGAATTGCTGGTGCTGCGGCGCCCGCCGCCTGGTATGTTGATTTGTAGGTCATTGATGCCTTATATTATTTTAGCCGCTAAAATACCGCTATATTGGTTGATTAGGTATGCGTTTGGCTTAACTTGATTTAATTATGACGAAACTATCCCGGTAAATAATTTACATGGTCCTAAATCCGGAATACAACCGGAACAATGCGCTTTTGATCGTATAAAAACAAAGCTTCATCTATATTTGTACTATATCTGTCTGTTTTC
>JBIOHE010000657.1:0-1855 GCA_044448725.1 Sphingobacteriales bacterium
GTAGTAATGTTATAAGTAATATATTCCGAAACAGCATAAGTTTACCGGTTTGGGCTATCGAAGATAGCAAAATTTGGTGTGGAATATATAATTGTGCGTAAAAATAGGCTAATGAAAAATCTATTGGCTAAAAGCTTGTTTCTATTAAATAGCAAAGCCCGGCACTCTGGCTGCTAAATAATGCCTGTTAATGGTAGTTAAATGGTAGCAAATGATACTTACGCAGCTGCCATTTTTTTGTTGGTAGCGCTAAAAAATGCCTCTATTATTATCAAAAACGCAATTTCGTTTGCCGGCCCCGCCGCATTTTATTTTACTCCCCCCGTATTAAATAACAAAGCCCGGCACGCTTTGGCCAGGCTACGTTTATTATCTTGCTTTGCGTTTACTTGGCAAGCGGGGCACAAGTAGCCTTTGCCCACTCGCCCCGACCGACATTGCGCCAGAGTGGGGGGGCAGTATCCCTCAATATCTCTAATGCCATTTAACCAAACTATCTTTACAAGTAGTTTCTAATTTAAACACTGTATCTTTTCCAGTTGCTTCAGATTTTACTTTATAATAAATTGAATTTCTCTCCTTAATTATTGAATCTCCAACATTTAAGAAATCATACATATCTACTAAATAACCAGGAAAAATCATAGTTTCTTCTTTTTTGTTTTTTCCAAAGTAAATAATTGTTTTTTCATTATGATTTTTGGAGTCAATAAATTTATCTAAAACAGTAGATTTAATATATTGTCTATAAACGTCTCGATATATATAGCATCCACGATATTTATCGGAAAAATATGGTATAAGCTGAAAAAAAACAAGATAAAGTAAAATCTGTGCAATAAGAAATATTATTATTCTTTTTTTCATGTCGCATTTAAATTAAAATCTAAAGTTATCATTTTCATAAAAGTAATGTACCCCCCATTGTTAGGACAAAGATGTTAGGTTTTAATTAAACTAATAATCTTTGTTAGAAAGAGTTGTATTTGTGGATGAAAACATTATTCCAATACTTTCTTTGGAGAAGGAGGCTATCACATTTTCCGGCTTTAAAATTGCGCCTGTTGCTGTTCCTCCACTTTCCGTATAAGTAGCCCCTTGTTTAAGGGGATTAAATTCCGCGCTTCCCGGACCCGAAGACGCATTATTTCCTCCATGACTATAACTCACTGGTCCCCAACCGGCGCTGTAAGAACTACTACCGCCTTTGTAATCTCCGACATTAAAATCGTTCCCTGGATTACTCTTTATTGTGCGGTGATTAAACCCGCCACCAGTTCCTATACCAATATTGCCAGATATAGACATGAACCATCTGCCATTACCCCTCCAGTCTGAAACATGGCCAATTTCAATAGAGGCCCCTATGATAACTGTAGCACCGAAGCTTACTGAATTTACTACCCCATCTGGAGCGTCTTTACTTTCATTGTAACCTGTCATAATCCTTTGTCCATCTGGCCCCCCATGCCAATGTTCATATATTTTAGTTCCATCAACGGCTTTAATGTCTTGCGCCCAATTCGTCATCGTCCCAACATTATCATAAACTAATCCATCATCCCCCGTAACAGTGGCAGCATTCCCCGCTTGCCAAAATAAAGCACCAGTTGCAACATTCTTATACCAATCAGTTCCTTCTCCACCAGTTGGATCATCCACTGTTATAGGGTTATTCCCCATCCCTTCGTAAGGGGAAGCAAACTGCCCTTTGGGGTCTGTAGTCAGCCACCTGCCGATCCTTGCATCGTACATGCGCAGCTCAAAATCCTGCTATCTATTGCACTTTTTTCAGGTTGCCGGCAGTTTTCGGTTCGCAGCTTCCGGGCCATGTTAAAGAACGTTCTGCCCCGTA
>JBIOHE010000658.1:0-1852 GCA_044448725.1 Sphingobacteriales bacterium
CATTTTAATTTAAACCTGTATGCAACACGCATGGCAAACTGGCTAACGGTTCCTCCGCTTTCAACACGGCCTTCATATCTCAGGCCTATATCAACAGTTGCCGTATGTTTATTGGTTGGTGCGGAAAAGCCGATAACCGGTGAATAAATAAACGCAGTTTTTGCTGTGGCATAATTGCTGTTAATATTATTGGACACCCCAAGATCGCCCTCAAAATAGCCCAGTTTACTGAAATAATATTTACCGCCGATTTCCAACGGAATATAGGTCAAAGGCGGGATGTTGGTTTTAATACCAGCGTTTGCAGGATAGGTATAATCTAATTTTACCAGGTAATCTGAAATTCCGCCCGTGATAGTAAAAAAAGCACGGGATTGAAAAACAGGTATTTCAAGTTTTGCAGAAGCGCCAAACACTGTTCCGTAAACAGAAGCTATCTGGCCGGCCGGCAATCCAAATTCCCCGCCAATACTAAGTTGGGTTGTTGATTTCGTTTGTGCAAAAACGCTTGAAACTATAAAAGAGAAAAAAACGATAACGGGTAAATGTTTATTCATTTTTGATGAGGCTATTAACAAACATAATAAATTTTAATGCTTTATCATCACAAAATGTGATGATGGATCCCTTTTGGGCATCTCATCACATTTTGTGATGAGATACTTGACTCAAACTATTTTTTATATCGTTTTCTTTCTCTTTGGTCCCATTTTTTCTGAGCGATTTTCTCATCCATCAAATTTTCCATCGCATCATATATCTGGTTCAGTTGAACATCGTGCTCGCCCAGTCTTTCTTTTATCTCCTGTAACTGCTCTTTTAAGTCCATTTGCTGAAAACTAAGCCTTCTTATTGACACAAAAGCCCTCATAATGGCAATGTTCATATTTATGGCGGTATCACTATTAAGTATGCCGCTTAACATAGCTACACCTTGTTCGGTAAACGCAAATGGCAATAAAGTATTTCGCCGCTTGTTTGGGTATGTGGTCACAGATTGTGACCACATAGTTACATTATTCTCAGATGCGGTCACAATTTGTGACCGCATACCGTGCCATTCAGCGAGAGATAACTGAAACATAAAATCTTCCGGAAAACGTTTTAAATTCCGTTTTACAGCCTGATTCAAAACTTTCGTGGCTACTTCATAAAGGGCAGCCAAATCCATATCCAGCATTACTCTTTCGCCGCGGATTTCATAAATCCTGGCTTGTATGCTTTGTATAGCGATCATTTTCTGGTAGGGTTCGTTATCCATTCGTCAGTTTTATAAAAATATTTTCCAGCGTTTTGCCTTCGTTCTTATCCCTTAACCCGCTTAATGTATCATCGGCTGCAATTTTGCCTTTGTTGATGATAATCACGTGATCGCATACTGCTTCCACTTCCTGCATTATATGGGTTGACAAGACAACAGTTTTTGTTTTACCGAGATCAAGGATCAGCTGCCGGATGCCGATGAGTTGGTTAGGGTCGAGCCCGGATGTAGGTTCATCCAGTATCAGCACCTGCGGATCATGCAAAATAGCCTGGGCCAGCCCCACGCGCTGCCGGTAGCCTTTTGAAAGCTGGCCAATTTTTTTATGCTGCTCGGGACCAAGCCCTGTTTGTTCTATAATATCAGCTATACGCTTTTGAGGAGATTGCATTTGATGAATGCCCGCAATAAAAGCGAGCGATTCTTTTACATACATATCCAGATACAGCGGGTTGCTTTCGGGCAGGTAACCAATGTTACGTTTTACCTCCAGCGGCTGTTTCTCAATATCATATCCGCATACTGATGCTTTACCTTCTGTTTGCGGAATAAAACAGGTAAGTATTTTCATAGTGGTTGATTTACCAGCAC
>JBIOHE010000659.1:0-1835 GCA_044448725.1 Sphingobacteriales bacterium
AAATATAATACCGATATCCTATTCTGTTAAATTTTAAAAAAAATGATAACCGCCTGATTGTGGTTGTACGGAAAAGCTTTGCTTTTTATCTGCTGATTTGCAACGCTTTTATAAACCGGAATTTAATTGGCAACTGTTCCGGGAACGTTACCGGAAAGTTAATAAAGAAGAAGATTAACACCAACAAACCATATATCAATTTACTTAAAAACTAAAAATTATGAAAAAAACCCTCTACCGGCTAACCGGGGCATCCATGTTCCTGGCATTATTATTAACTTTTTCCGCGTGTAAAAAGTCTGCCTTAACCGAAAACAAGCCTCTTGCTGCTGGCGTCATCAAATCCAAAACCACTATTACGGATGCGGTGGCAGGCCCTGGCGGCGGCGTATTAATGCAGGCTTTTTACTGGAATACGCCCAACACCTCCTCCTGGTGGGCTAACATAACGGGCAAAATACCCGCATGGGACGCAGCAGGGATTTCGGCTATCTGGTTGCCACCCTCAACCAAAGGGCAAAGCGGCGGCTCAAGCATGGGCTACGATCCTTATGACTATTTTGATTTTGGCACCTATAATCAAATGGGCTCGGTAACTACACGTTTCGGTAACCTAACCGATTTAAATACTTTAATAAGCACCGCGCACAGCCATAACATACAGGTTTACGCCGATATGGTGTTAAACCATTGCAGTGGTGGTAATTTAGAAGCCAACCCTTATACAGGCACAAATACCTATACCAACTTTACTCCCCTGTCGGGCAAATTCAACAGAACCTATAGTGATTTTCACCCAAACAATATCCACGCTTATGACGAAGGTTCGTTTGGCGGCTTCCCCGATCTTTGCCATGCGCAGGCGAATGTTTCTAACTGGATATACAATGCTTCCTACAGCATGTCGAGGTATTACACGAACACCATGCATTACGACGGATGGCGTTTTGATTATGTAAAAGGTTTTGGGGCATGGGTGGTTCAAAACTATGTAAACAGTGTTGGCGGTTTTGCCGTGGGTGAAGACTGGGATGGTAACGCAGCCAATTTACAGGGTTGGGTAAACGCAACGAGCCGTACCTCTGCGGCTTTTGACTTTTCCTGCTTTTACGCTATGCATGCTGCCTTCGACAGTAATGACCTTACTCAGTTAAACAGCGACATGCTGTTAAAAAGGGACGCTGCCAAAGCCGTTACGTTTGTATCAAACCATGACACTGACATCATCGGAAATAAATATTCGGCTTATGCCTATATTATGACCCATGAAGGCTACCCCTGCGTATTTTACAGCGATTATGAGCAATGGCTTGATAAAAACAGGATGAATAACCTGATCTGGATACACAGGACCTTAGCCGGCGGAACAACTACCAACCTATGGTCGGCCAGCGACCAGTACATCGACCGTAGAAATGGTTACGGTGCAGCGCCGGGCGTAATTGTCTATTTTAACGGAACAGGTTACTGGCAACAACAGTGGGTAACCTCCAACTGGGCCAACCGGCAAATTAAAGAATATACCGGCGCTTCGGGCTGGGTACAAACTGTGGCCGCTGATGGCAGGGTATTGATTCAGGCCCCGCCATACTCTTATTCTATATGGTCAGTTACAGGTTATTAAATATAAAGCCTCACCCCCAACCCCTCTCCAAAGGAGAGGGGCCTTTTTATTGAAAATCTTTTAAATTCTCTCCATTGGAGAGAATTTGGTTTATGCAACAATAATTTTACAAAAGCGTTGTTATACATACAAATGGACTCCTTTTCATGAAAACATTACCAGTAAGGCCGCTTATACATTACATCCTCAAAAAATCGGGGATGTATGCGAT
>JBIOHE010000660.1:0-1829 GCA_044448725.1 Sphingobacteriales bacterium
GATTATCAATTTCTAAATTTTGGGCTTTTCTATGAGACATAAATTTTAAATTCTATACTAATATACAAGTTTATTTAAAATAAAACTAAAAATAAAATTATTTTGTTGAAATATTTGCAAGGAATTGATAGGTCTGTTAGATTTGTATCAAGCGAATGACAAAAGCTTAGCGTTCTTTTTAAATAAAATATTGTTGGGTGGTGAAATTTTAGGCAGACACACCTCCTTGTCCCGGTGGCGGAGAATTTGGAAAACCCGAAGCGGGCTAACCACTCTGTGAAGGTTCGAATCCTTCCCCAACAGCTTTTAAGTCCAAAGTTGAAAGTCGCAAGTTCAAAGTCGTAAAAAACTGCCAACTGCTTACTGCCAACTGAAAACTTAATACAATCCTGTAGGATGGTGAAATTTTTGGCAGACACACCTCCTTGTCGCGGTGGCGAAGATCATGGGAAACTCTTAGCAATAAGAATAACCACTTCGTGAAGGTTCGACCCCTTCTCCTACAGCTCTTCTCATAATTTAGGTTTATAATTGGTTAGCAAAGGCCCCTGCCCATCAGGGGCTTTGCTTGTATATAGAGGTTTTTATTTGTTAAGTTGACAAATAAAAAAAAATCCCGGCGAACAACCGGGACTTTTTTGTGACATATTTTAGCGGGTTGCTATTTTAACTTTTACAACCCTTGCAACCTCTCTAACCCATCTACAATATCTTAAACCCCACGCTAAGCGCCCAAAGTTTTTGCCTTTGACCGAAATTTTCGTTGATATTGGTTAGCCCGCCTTCATAACGCAGATCGGCAGTTATTGCACCTAAATCAACCCCCGCGCCGGCCTGGAAACCCAGGGTGCTGTTTTTGTATTTACCAAAATCGGTATAAGCTGCATTAAAGTTTTGCGAAAAGCTCTCCTTCTGGCTTAAAACAGAGGTATAGATCGGGCCTGCCATTATCCTGAAATTCAAATTTTTTGCACCAAACCTTTTGCCCAGCAATAATGGGACGTTTAAATTAGTGAAGTGAACATTGCCGCTATAGACGTTATTATTTGAATTAAACTGCCCGCCTGAACTGCTTAAATAGAGTTCGGGCTGTAAGTAAAGGCCGCCGCCAATGCGCGCAAATGCACCCGCCTGGTAGCCGGCGGTACTTGAACTATTCAGATTGCTGGTGTTGATCTTTGAATAATCGACCCCGCCTTTTACTCCTAACGAAAACTGTGCTTTTGCGCTGATACATATTGAAACCAGCAATGCCGCACTTAAAAGATACTTTTTCATAATTATAGCTATTTATTTAGTGAATATGATGCTATCATGAGTATATTAATCAATTTCTTTGATTGCCTGCTCATGGTGGCTTAATAATGTATTTTAACTAACGGTTAATAATTGAATAAATTACCTGCCCGGATAAATGCCGGTCAAATTTTTAGCGGCAAGCCGCATGTATTTTCATATTTTTGCTGGAAATAATTTAATCATGGCTGAGATCAGTATTAAAAACAAAGATTGGGCACGCGTAAAAATTAAGCTGCAACGTAAATACAACCACCTTACCGATGAACAACTGCAATATACCGAGGGTCAGGAAGACGGCCTGATCAGTAAATTGTCAGATTTAGTACACCGCGACAGGAACTATGTACTATTTACCTTGAAAAAAGCGTTAGTAAACATTGACAATAACCGGTTATAAATAAACCGGACTGTAAAATGTTAGTCTTAAGTACTGCGTGCTAAGTAAAAAATATCGGCGGGTTTGTGACTTTTGGCTAAAGACTATTAACTTATTAGTAGTTTTATGTTTTAATATAAGATAAGGGATGAAC
>JBIOHE010000661.1:0-1828 GCA_044448725.1 Sphingobacteriales bacterium
GAGTAAAAAATTATCTTCTTTAGTGCTCTCATTAGTAAGTCGAAAGTTTGATGTATTGTAAGAAAACAACATATAACGATAACAATAAGCATTAGCATCGTTTTTTACAACAGGCTCTTCAACCTCGTCATCAAGGCTAACACCCTCTAAAAGTTTAAGGTTATCAATCTCGGCTTGATTATGTGTCAATAAAAGTAAGTCCCTCAATTTCATGGTGCCTATAAAATAATAGAATCCCGATCTCCAACCATAATTTCAAACACTGTGAAACAGGCAGGTAAATACAAAGCTAATTTTTTTAGCGTTATTTAAGAATTGTGGGGAAGTTTTTTTTCTATATTAACTCTTCCGCCCCCCGCAGAGTCGTCTGCGACAGACCCTGCGCAGAAGCGCGCCGTCACGCGGGATTTCTCCAATTAATTCGGACACAGCTAATATTCATCTTCCAAAGGAGTCGTTCCGCGCAAGGTCCTTTTCAAGATTTCCTGCGGCGCCGGAACACAATTTAGCATTTACCTTGTAACAAAATCACCTATAAATAGTCAAATAAAAAAACTAAATTGACCCGGAGGCTTTAACCTGAATCAAATGACAAACACACCGGCACAGCCAAAAAGAATAATTGATTTTTAAATTTAATACGATAAAATTGATTTTATAAAATGACAAAGCCTGCCAATCAAATTTCACTGCGGACGGCTGCCGTAATAGCAGGGTTCGCAACACTGACCATGGTCATTTGTGCACCATTTGCCGAACTTTATGCCTATCCGAAGCTGGTAATTCCCGGAAACGCAGCAGAAACGGTCAAAAACATTGTTGCACACCAAACGCTTTTTGCTGCCCTGATAATGGGCTACGTAATTACTTTCATTAGTGATATTATTGCAGCCTGGGCGCTTTACATTTTATTAAAGCCTGCAAATGTCCATCTCTCTGTGCTTACCGCATTGTTTCGGTTGGTGTATGCTTTTATCGCCATTGTTGCTCTTCTTAATCTGGTCACTGTATTCCGGATAGTGACTATGCCGGAATACCTAACCGTATTTAAACCCGGTCAAATACAGGCACAGGTAACGCTTTCACTTAATACATTCCGGTATGGTTTTCATTTCGGGTTACTATTTTTTGGCGTATATCTCTGTCTGCTGGGCTATTTAGTCTGGATATCCAAATACATTCCATGGATACTTGGCGTATTGCTGATCATTTCCGGTTTGGGTTATTTTGTAACATCTTTGGAGCCATATTTATTTCCAGCCATTAAAACAGATTTCGCTGTCTATACCTTTTACGGAGAGTTAATATTTATGTTTTGGCTTATCATCAGGGGATGGAAAATACCTGAATTAAAACAGGAGATTTCCCTTTAGTTCGGCTTTGCAAAATTGGTTAATAAAAAATCAGTTCAATTGAGCCTTCAGATTGTATTCTTTAAACCAAAGCTATCCGCCTCTCAGCAAAAAAAGCCTCCAATCTTACGAAAAAGGCTTTTGACTTAAAAGTGGCCTCAAAGGCTCCGATTTCCAATAATTTAATAGGGGATTTACAGCTATTAATTGACCTGGCGGTACAATGAAGTTTTATGGTTCAGTATGAATTTAAAAACCATACATACCACCCGAAACTGAAATTTGCTCACCCGTAATCCACGCCGCATCATCGGATGCAAGAAATACGGCAGCTTTCGCAATATCTTCGGGCTGGCCCCGGCGGCCGAGGGGTGTATTGGCGATAAACATTTTTTCATACTCACTGCCGGTAGTCACCCCCGCTGCTGTTGCACCTTCTGTTTCCGTAGCGCCCGGCAAAATAGAATTGATACGAA
>JBIOHE010000662.1:0-1818 GCA_044448725.1 Sphingobacteriales bacterium
ATATGCTGATATTTAAACCTGAACTTAGCCTTCCATTTAAAAATGAACAGGATCAGTTTTCCCATGCTGCTGCCTAAAAGCCCTGCTATCAATGCAACAAGGGCGACGCCAAAAAATATGGAGGCAGAAAGTCCGTCGAGTTTTGGATAGCCCAGGTATAAATAAGGCCCTAATAATGCCTGTGCCGATAACCCTGCGATGATGACTGACGAAAAAATAGCGGTTTTAAAATAACTGAAATGCGTTTTTGTTAGTTCTTCAATGGCAAAAACGATGCCCCCCAGCGGTGTATTAAAAGCCGCAGCTAAACCGGCGGCAGCGCCGGTTACCATCATGTTTCTTTTGGCAATTTTCGGCCACCATTTTGGCAGTAACTGATATACTATTTTGTATATGGATGCCGCGATCTGAATGGTCGGCCCCTCCCTGCCGATAGCGCCGCCGCCTATCGCCATAACAAGGCTCGACAGCACTTTTATTAATACTATGCGAAACCCCAGCAGTTTCTCTACCAAATTATCGGTTTTGGGGGAAGAAATTTCTATGGCGGCCATCACCTGGGGTATGCCGCTCCCTTTGGCATAAGGGGAAAAACGATTTACAAGCCACCATGCCAGCACAAAACATGCAGGCGATAAAATAAAAAGCATCCAGGCATGGTGTTTAAAAACAAAAGCGGTTACATCCTCGGCGCCGATAAAGAGTTTAGTATATAATACGGCAAAAAGCCCTGTAATTACCGAAGCTATCCAAAATGGAATAGCCTGCAGTACATTCTTTTTTAATTTTTCATTATGTATCCGGTCAAACGACCGCTTTAATTGAAGGCGGAAGAATAGGAGTATTTTATTCATTATTCATCGTTCGTGACTCATGGTTTACTGTAAGAATTCATTTGCTGCTGCTATGAACTATTAACCATGAACTGCTATATTTGCAAATGATTTCTTCGCAAAGATATGATAAAAGGGGCGTATCTGCTTCTAAAGATGACGTACATAATGCCATAAAAAATATTGATAAGGGGGTTTTTCCGAAAGCCTTTTGCAAAATAGTGCCCGATATTTTAACAAATGACCCGCTTTACTGCAATATTATGCATGCCGACGGTGCGGGTACAAAATCGTCATTAGCTTATACATACTGGAAAGAAACAGGCGACATCTCTGTTTGGCGGGGCATAGCTCAGGATGCTATTATTATGAACCTTGACGACCTCCTTTGCGTTGGCGCCACGGATAATATCCTGTTGTCATCAACCATAGGCCGGAATAAAAACCTGATCCCCGGCGAAGTTATTGCTGCGATTATAAATGGCACAGAAGAAATCCTTGCTGAACTCAGGGAGGCAGGTATCGGCATTTACTCAACAGGGGGCGAAACTGCTGACGTTGGCGACCTGGTAAGGACCATCATAGTGGATTCGACTGTTACCTGCCGGATGAAACGGGCGGACGTAATATCGAACCATAATATAAAGCCGGGTGATGTAATTGTTGGACTGGCATCTTACGGGCAGGCTAATTATGAAAGCGAATATAACGGCGGCATGGGTTCAAACGGGCTCACATCCGCCCGTCACGATGTATTTAACAAGACGATAGCTGAAAAATATCCTGAAAGTTACGATTCGGCGATACCTTACGATCTTATATTTTCGGGTTCCAAAAACCTCACCGACCTTATACATGTTGGCGACGATCAATATGTTACTGCCGGAAAACTGGTGCTGTCCCCTACCCGTACTTATGCCCCCATTATTAAAGCAGTATTAGATACTTACCGGAACAAAGTACATGGCATGGTGCATTGCAGCGG
>JBIOHE010000663.1:0-1814 GCA_044448725.1 Sphingobacteriales bacterium
AATTCGGGGATTGCAAAACGGGCGCAAACTCGGTTTCCCAACCGCCAATATCCAGGTGAATGATGAATACAAACTGATTCCTAAAACCGGGATTTATGCAGTGCGGGTGAAGTACAACGGAGATACTTTTGCGGGAATGTTGAGTATTGGCTATAACCCGACTTTTGATGGCAAGGTTCAAACCATTGAGGTGAACATCCTGGATTTTGATAAAGATATTTATGGCGGCACTTTAACACTTGAGTTCATAGATTACATCCGCGATGAGAAAAAATTTCCGGGGGTTGAGGAATTGGTGGAAGAAATAAAAAATGACGAGCGCAAGGTTCGTAAAATGATGCTTAAATAATTTGTTGATGATAAGCTTCAAAAAACTCGACCATATTCAAATTTGCATTCCCACAGGAAAGGAAGACGAGGCAAGAAAATTTTATACCGGAATAATAGGACTTAAAGAAATACCAAAACCGAAAGAACTGATTACAAATGGCGGGCTTTGGTTTCAGTTGGCAGATATTCAGTTTCACATCGGGACGGAAGATGAGGCCAATAAATCAAAGCCTCACCCGGCTTTTGAGGTTGTCCATTTAGAGGAGGCAAAACATCATCTTGAAATGCATGGAGTAAAAATCAAAGAGGAGATTCAAATTCCCGGATGTATCCGTTTTTCTTTTATAGACCCCTTTGGGAACAGGATGGAATTGCTGCAAAAAATTTAAATGCTACTGCCCTTTAAACCTCGGAATTTCGGTAAATCTTTTTACTATAAAATAACGTGCTTTACCGTGCACAAGGCACTCTATAAGTGCCGCCCATTTATATTCTATTCTGATAGGCACCCGTTTTTTTTCAGTAGTGTCCGGCTTTTCGCCGAGTGTTTTGTTGTAAGTAAGCAATACTGAGTCACCAACAACAAGAATTTTGGGAAGTCCGTCCCTGGTATAATACCCCAGGTTAAATGGAACGTTCTCTTCTTCCAGCCATAGATTTTTAAACTCAACCGGCTCGGCCGTCATAATCTTTACTTTAATGTTGTAAACAGTGCCTGATTTCCCACCGGGTGCCCCCGCAGCCCAATTTTGAGCGGTGGCGTCCAGTATTTTTACAGGAGCACCCTTTTTCTGCGCAGAAATAAATTGATAACTCAACAGTAAAATTAGCAGCAAACACTTGTTCATCCTTTGAATTTAATTCAAAATCCGTGTTACCATCTCTTTCAGTAATTCACCTTCTTTGATGTTACTGTTGTTTACTCCTTTCGAGCGCAAATCATACTCTTCAAGGGTATAAAAAACCTGTTCCAGTTTTTGCTCGCTGTAGTTTTTGGCAGCGGCTTTATAATCTTTAATAAAGTATGGGTTTACTTTAAGCACCGAGGCAATTTCTTTTTCAGGCAGGCTTTTATTCTGGTGATAAAGAAAAACCTTGGTGAAAAATCCCTGCAGCGTTCCCAATATTAAAACCAGGGGGCCATTTTTAGGATTGGCAACAAAGTAGTTCGCTATCTGGTAAACTTTTGTTTTATTTTTATTAGCTAAGGCATTGCTCAATTCAAAAACATTGAACTCCTTGCTAATACCCACCTCCCTTTCAATATCATCCTCGGTGATAGTAGCTCCGGGCTGCTTGTTGATGATAAGCTTTTCCAACTCATTCACCACTTTTGAAATATCGGCCCCTGTATATTCCACTAATAATTCTGCCGCCTGTTCTTCGATCTTGTATTTTCTTTGGCTTAACCAACCCCTTACCCATGGGGCAACCTGGTTATCATACATCGGTTTAGATTCAAAATAGGAGGCGTTTTTCTTCAT
>JBIOHE010000664.1:0-1806 GCA_044448725.1 Sphingobacteriales bacterium
AGCGTTCGCTCTGGCAGTTTCTCGTCCGCAGAAAAGATAGGTTCGAAGATTCCGAACGCATTGATTCCGACGCCACCACAATATCGCTTTCGCCTTTTTTTGTGCGGTCATTTACCTCTCCGATCTTTAAAAACGGGTCTTCTTTGCCACGCATACGAGCCCAAAAACGTTCAAGGTCGCGGGAGATGGTGCCGGTTCCGAAATTTCCTAACTGGTAAGCTTTTGAAAGATCTTCAACCTTTATTATACTGCTCATTATACCGTATCAACAAAATTTTTCTCTACCCTGTTAAAAATAATAGTGCCTGTTATCAGGATAAGAACCGTTATCACTGTACTATATGCCAGTAGTTCCCAGTTAAAACTCCCCTTGCTCAGGAATCCATACCTGAATGTTTCTATAATTGCAGTAATAGGATTAAACTTTATTATCCAGCTGTAAGCCGGATATTTAGCAACGGCTGTAGATAGCGGGTAAATGACGGTGGTGGTGTACATTAACAATGGTACTCCGAAAGATACTATAAAAGTAAGGTCGCGGTATTTCGTAGTTACTGCCGAGATGATCATCCCCAGGCCCAGGCCCAGTGCAGCAATCAGAATAATGAGTACCGGGAAAAGTAAAATCATCCCGTTAGGAGCAATTACGACACCTTTTAGCCAGTAAATAACAAGTAATACTATAAATAATGCAAGCTGAACGGCAAAACGTATCAGGTTTGAAAGTACAATACTTAAAGGCATGATCAAACGAGGAAAATAAACCTTGCCCAACATTGCAGCATTGTCTCTGAAAACTGTTGAGGTTTTAGTCAGGCAATCAGCAAAATAGTTCCAGATAATAGTCCCGGCCAGATAGAACAATGGTTTTGGTATTCCATCTGTCGGAATGCCGGCAAGATTACCAAATACTAATGTGTACATTAAAATGGTGATAACCGGCTGAACAAAAAACCAGAGCGGCCCTAAAACGGTTTGTTTGTAAAAAGCTACAAAATCCCTACGCACCAATAATATGAGCAGGTCGCGGTAGTGCCATACATCCTTTAGTTTTAAGTCGAATAAATTATTTTGGGGCGTAATTTCGAGATCCCAGTTTTCTTCGGCCAACTTATTCATTGTTAATCAGGTCTTCTAATTTTTTCATATAATCCAATTCGTTGAAATGGCCCAGGCATTCATCCTGGAGATATTTTCTTTTAGCTTCAGTCAAAGGTGTTTGCAAATACCCGGTAACGGCGCTTTCCAAGGCCACGAGGTCATCGGCATTAATTGCTTTACCTAAAGCGCCATTGCAAATCGCATCAATACTTCCGTCTGAATTACCGCAAACAACCGGCAGGCCGCAAGCCAGTGCCTCAATAAATACAATCCCGAACCCTTCCTTTTTACTTGGCAACACAAACAGGTCGGCTAATAGAAAATGATCCGTCAATTCACATTCCTCAATAAACCCCGTCAGAATTACCTGTTCATCAACTTTATACTCGGTTATTAATTTTTGGATCCGGATCTCTTCTTTATTGTCGTACTGCCCTGAAAGGATATACTTTATACCGGGAAATTTGACTTTTAACTGGCTTATAGCTTTTATTACCTGATCATGCCCTTTATATTGTTCGGTTGATGCCAGGCGTGTTAGCGTAAATAATATGGGCTCCTCTCCTGTTAACCTGTACCGCTTTAACAAATGGGCGGGTTTTGTAAACTGTGAGGGCATTTTCATAAAAGGGTCAACAGCGTTATTAAATACCATACACAACGCGGGATCGGTTTGGTGCCGGCTGATCATTTGCTGTTTTGTAA
>JBIOHE010000665.1:0-1799 GCA_044448725.1 Sphingobacteriales bacterium
AATATTCTTTGGTCCCTGCCGGCATTGCTGCTTGTAATTGCCATATCATTTGCTTTGGGTAAAGGTTTATGGCAAATATTTATCGCAGTAGGGCTGTCGATGTGGGTTGAGGTTGCCCGTTTGGTACGCGGCCAGGTATTAAGTTTAAAGCAAGTGGAATTTGTAGAAGCCGCGCGGTCACTCGGTTTTAATAATACCCGTATTATCACCCGGCATATTTTGCCCAACATTATCGGCCCGATATTGGTGCTGGCTTCTTCAAACTTTGCATCGGCTATATTACTGGAAGCAGGGTTAAGCTTTCTGGGTTTTGGGGCGCAACCCCCGATGCCAACCTGGGGCAGTATGATAAAGGAACATTATGGTTATATTGTGATGGATTCGGCCTTCCTTGCTATTATGCCGGGACTGGCAATCATGTTATTGGTGTACGCTTTTAACCTCGTTACTGTTGGATTAAGGGATGCTTTTGATATAAAATCACAAAGTACCCGTTTTTAAAAAAAATATATTTATTTTAGGCAGCCCTTTGACTGATGATGCAAAATATTGACGAGATTTCGCCCGAAGATGAATTAATCCGGCTGTTGCTTAAAAGGCAAACAGAGTTAAACGCATTGCTTGAAGTTACCCAGGCTATTAATAAAGATACCGGCACGCCTGTACTGATACAGATGCTGCAGGTTATTTTGAAAAGCTACCTGCAGGTTGGCAAACTACGGTTTTTAATTGAAAAGAATGGCAGCTACGTGCTGTTATCAAAATATGGCGGTGATATTGAGCACATTGGGGCCCTGCAAAAGGCTTGTCTTAAATTAAACAAAATCAAATGGCCTACCCCCCTGGCCGACCACGAAGATCACTTGCTTAAAAATTATGATTATTTTATTCCCATTTATCATAAAAGAAAAGCGCTCGCCTTTGCCTTAATTGGCGATTTCAACACCTCCGGCGAATTGCTGAACAACGACCTCAACTTTATTCAAACTGTAATAAATGTGATTGTAGTTGCACTTGAAAATAAAAAGTTATTCCGCGAAAGGCTGCAATCAGAAAGGTTTCAGCGCGAAATGGAACTGGCTGTTGAGGTGCAAAACATGCTGATCCCCTTAAAAGTTTATAAGGATAAAAAGGTAGAAGTAAGTGCGAGGTATATCCCTCACCAGAATATCGGCGGTGATTACTTTGATTTTATCCGGCTGAACGATCATGAATTTTTATGGTGCGTGGCCGATGTATCGGGCAAGGGAATATCGGCTGCCCTGTTAATGGCCAATTTTCAGGCCAGTTTGCATGCCTGGTCGGCGGTAGAAGAAGACCTGACCAATATTATCGACCGCCTCAACAAAATTGTTATTACTAACACCAAGGGCGAGAGGTTTATCACCCTTTTCCTGGCCAAATACAACGAAAATACCCGAAAACTCAATTATATCAATGCCGGTCATAACGCTACTGTCCTTTATTCACAGGGCGAAGCGATTACGCTAAAACTCGGCACAACCATGATCGGCGTTTTTGAAGAACTGCCATTTTTGAACCAGGGCGAGGTGGACATTGAGCCGGGCAGTTTAATTATAAACTATACCGACGGCTTAATGGACCATGAACACAACAACAAAAACTGGGGTGAAGAAAGTCTTATTGAATTTATAAAAGAAAATGGCGCCCTAAGCGCCGATAGCTTTAACCAGTTGCTGATGGACTACATTAACCTGGTGATAAAAGGAAAACCTATTGATGATGTTACGTTATTGACATTGAAGATTTTTTAGGGTTGCAGGAACGCTGTATTGACA
>JBIOHE010000666.1:0-1797 GCA_044448725.1 Sphingobacteriales bacterium
GGTATTAACTTTAGCCGTAACGACCTGAAAGCTACCGAAAAATCGAGCTGGGCGCCTGTGCCCAGGCAATTCCCTACAGCATCGCTGGCTTATACCGGCACACTGATATGGGGTTCCCCGCCGCCTGATCCGGGGTCAAATATTTCAATTATCCCTTATGCCTTAACCAGCATCAGTAAAGATTATACTGACAATAAGCGTGTTGCCGTAAAAGCAAATGCCGGGGTTGATGCAAAGATTGCGGTTTCTTCGGCGCTCAATCTTGATGTTACGGTAAATCCCGATTTTTCGCAGGTGGATGCTGATAAACAGGTTATTAATTTTAGCCGCTTTGAACTTTTTTATCCCGAAACGAGGCAGTTTTTTTTAGAGAACGGCGACCAGTTCGGGAATTTCGGATATTCCTCTATACGCCCTTTTTTTTCACGCACAATTGGCTTAACATCAAACATCATCGGCGGGTTCAGGCTAAGCGGTAAACTCGATAAAAACTGGCGCATCGGGGTGATGGATATGCAAACAGCAAGTAACGACTCATTGCCTGCACAAAATTTTACCGTGATTGCCCTGCAGCGAAAGGTATTCGCCCGCTCCAATATCGGCTTCCTTTTTGTAAATAAACAGGCTTTTAGTTATCCGGATGTACCTGCCTCAAGCCAGCCCGGCAATTCGGGGAACAATGCCAATATGGGGGTTGAGTTTAACCTGGCCTCGGCTTCAAATGCCTGGACAGGCAAAGAACTCATTTTAAAATCATTTACCCCCGGAAAAAACGGGCATGATTTTACCGATGCGGGTAATCTTCAGTTTACAAATAAATACTGGACAGTGGGAGGGGAATACGAATATGTGGGAGCCAACTACAATGCCGCAGCAGGTTATGTGCCGCGGCGGGGTTATATTAAGGTAAATCCCGTTATTGGTTATCTGTTTTTACCTGCCGGTGGCCCGGTACTTAGCCATGGCCCCCAACTAAACCTTACGGATTACTACGACGGCTCTTTTAACCCGACCGATAACCGCAGTTTCCTGTCGTACCTGATTACTTTCAGGAACAGGAGTACATTAACCGGCCTGGTAGAACATGACTATGTAAAATTGCTTTCCCCGTTTGATCCTACAAATTATGTCGGCGATTCACTTAAAACAGGTAATAAGAGCCACTGGAACAATATGGAGCTTTCTTATTTCTCAGTTCCCCAAAAAGTGTTTACGTACGATTTTACTTTTGACTATGGCGGATACTATGACAACGGAAAAAAAGTAAGTCTGGCAACCGATGTTGGTTACCGTTTTCAGCCATTTGTGAATATTCAATGGAGCACAATCGTAAGTGAACTGCAACTGCCTGCACCCTGGAACCGGAACATCTTTTGGCTGATCGGGCCGAAAGTTGATGTAACCTTAACCAATAAATTTTTCATGACGGGATATTTTCAGTACAACCAGCAGGGGCGCAACTTTAATATCAATACCCGTTTGCAATACCGCTACAGGCCGGCATCCGATTTCTTTATCGTTTATACCGATAATTATTTGCCCATGCCCTTTAACGTTAAAACCAGGATGCTGGTGTTTAAGTTTACGTATTGGTTGAATAATTGAGGTTTGAGTCAGTAAAGTCCGAAAGTAGAAATTAATTGGCGCTATAATGCTTTGCATGGGTAAGCAATTCATCCGATAGCCATTGGGAATCTATAGAAAACATTGTTATTATGATGATAAAATGTGTTTTTTCATGCCCAACAGAGGCGTAGCCTCGATAAATATTATAGCAACGGATTTTAATCCGTTGAA
>JBIOHE010000667.1:0-1791 GCA_044448725.1 Sphingobacteriales bacterium
GAGGAGGGTTGTCCCTAGTACGAGAGGACCGGGATGAGTAAACCTCTGGTGTTCCAATTGTCCCCCAAGGGCAACGTTGGGTAGCCAAGTTTATTAGAGATAACCGCTGAAAGCATCTAAGTGGGAAGCTCGCTCCAAGATTAGATACCCCGTGTTGGCGTAAGCTGACACATTAAGATCCCTCGAAGACTACGAGGTTGATAGGCTGGATGTGTAAGTACAGTAATGTATTGAGCTAACCAGTACTAATAGATCGAATGTTTTAATTGCGCTAAAAATTTAGCTGTTAAAGCTAGCTATATGCAAAGTCTTGATCTACAAATATTTCGTTTTTCACAAGAAAAATTTTGAAATATGTTCATTTTTATGAACTCACAATTTTCTGGTGCTCTTTCTGCGCAGTCATTGATTGCGCTATGGAGTAAAATCCATTACACGTGGAGCATCGGTAATAAATTTCTGGTGGGTATAGCTGTGGGGAAACACCCGTTCCCATTCCGAATACGGAAGTAAAGTCCACAGCGCCGAGAATACTTGTCTGGAGACGGACCGGGAACGTAGGTACTGCCAGGTTAAACTAAGCCTCGAAGGTAAAACTTCGGGGCTTTTTTTTGTCTAAATTGTTAAAAGTTTTTTAGATTTTTTGGGGAACTAGTCGATAGAATTTTTAAAAAGGTTTTTTTATATGAACATTAAAATGTTATTGCTACTTATTGCTTTAACTTTAGCTCATGCGACCAACATTTATTGTGCGCAAGTTTGTGGTGAAATTAGCATCGATGGTAAAGACAAAGCAAAAAATCCCATAATGCACCCATCGTGCACCAAGCAAGCGCCCTGCAATTTAACAAATATAGATAGGGCAGCCCCGCTTCTTTATGTTTGTGTTACCTTGAGTACCGATAAAAAAAGAGATTGGCATTATCTTCCGCTCGAGTCGTTTCAAAATAAAGATCGTTCTTTTAAAAAAAAGGGGGATGTGATCGAGCTTGCGGCACTATCGTCGATAAAAGAATTTAATACAAAATTCAAACTTAAACTGGATGAGTCGTTTAATAGTGTTGAGTTGCAAAAAAAATATGAAGAATTTAATTCAGAAGCAACATCATCAACTTGTTTTTCATGTATGCCATGCATCGAATGCATTGTGCAATAAGCTAGTTAAAAAACTAAGATCGTAATTCGCTCTTTTATAAATTCCCTATATACTGCGCTGCAGATTTATCAATTTTTTTTAAGGAGCAGCGCATGCAAAAAAGTTTTTTTTCCTATCTCTTGTTGTTGAGCGTACTTATGGCACAACCATTCATAATTCAACCAACTACCCAATCAGTTGATTCTCAAAATCTAGCCTATGCTGCTGTTGCAGATCTGCAGCCGCAGGATGTTTGGCGCATTTTTGCAGATATTTCAAAATATCCCCGTGGATCGTATCATGAAGATGAAATTGCGCGCTACGTGATGGATCAAGCTGCTCAGTATAATTGTACAGCAACAAAAGATTCAGTCGGCAATGTAATTGTCCGCAAACCTGCATCATCACCGATGTATAGTGGCGCTCCCATTGTGGTGATTCAATGCCACTTGGACATGGTGTGCGAGAAAAATAAAAGTGTTGTGCACGATTTTACCAAAGATCCGATCCGCTTTGTACGCAAAGGTAATCACCTGTATGCCGATGGCACCACACTTGGCGCAGATAACGGTCTGGGGGTAGCGGCTGCGCTTGCGATTATGCGTTCTAATAATTTGGTACATGGACCGCTCGAATTTTTATATACGGTGGTGGAA
>JBIOHE010000668.1:0-1790 GCA_044448725.1 Sphingobacteriales bacterium
CGCCGGCAACGCCTGGCGCCAAAGGATTTAAAAACCTGTCTAAAATGTAAATTGATGTGTTATTGATTGGCCGGCCAATAGAAATGACTTTATCATCCATGGTTAATTTCTTCACGGTTGACCATACGGTTGTTTCCGTTGGGCCATATACATTCCATAATGATGAGGCCCGACTCAGTAATCTTTGTGCGAGCTCCAGCGGCAAAGCTTCCCCGCCGCAGATTACCTTTATGGGTGCCGATTCATCCCATCCGGCCTCAAGCAATATTCTCCAGGTATATGGCGTGGCCTGCATCATTGTTATATGTTCACTCTCTATAATTTCGAGTAATGCCCTACCGTCTTTTGCATCTGAAGTATTTACCAGTACAATTTCAGCGCCAGTCAATAGCGGAAGAAATAATTCCAGTCCTGCAATATCAAAACTTATAGTTGTAACAGCGAGCAGTTTGTCAGCCGCAGTAATTCCCGGCGCATTTTGCATGCTGTAAAGGAAGTTTACCAGGTTATGATGCGCTATTTGAACACCTTTTGGGTTACCGGTTGAGCCCGAAGTATAGAGTATGTAAACCAGATCATCGCCGGTAACATCAATAGCTGGTTCGATCGGTTCAAAATTCTTTAGCTTTTCCCATTCCTCCTCAATCAGCAGCTCTTTTGCGCCTGACTGATAAAGACCTTTATATTTTTCCGAAGTCAGCAGTACTACAGCCTGTGAATCCTCAAGCATGTAATTAATCCGGTTCAAAGGAAATTGTGGGTCAAGGGGTATGTAAACGGCCCCTGTCTTCATGATGGCGAATATGGAAATTACCATTTCAGAGCAACGGTCAAGAGCGAAGGCAACTTTATCGCCTTTTTGTACGCCGTTTGCTATTAGTAATGCGGCAAGCTGGTTTGCCTGGTCATTTAGCTGCTTATAAGTGGTTTTTTGTCCGTCAAAGGTGATCGCAGTTTTTCCCGGTATTTCTTTAGCCCGGCCGGCAATTAATTTATGTAACGGGGAATGCATTGGATAGGGGTATTTTGTGTTATTCCAGGCATTTAATTGTAATGTTAATTCTTCTGCATTTAGCAGGGGGATATTTTTGATTAATATTTCGGGCTTGTTTACCAATTGCCGTAATAAAAATTCAAAGCCATCCATCATACGTTTTATAGTGGCGGGCTTAAATAAAGCTGTGTTATATGACCATTCAAGGGTTGGCGCCTCATTCTGGCCGGCAATATTCAAAAATATTTCGAAATTTTCATATTCACGGGGATTGCTTATTAATTTATGTTGTAATCCATAAAATTCAACATCATCATCAAGTCCCATGTCAATATTAAACATAACCGGAACCAATGGTACCCTGGATGGGTCACGGGCAATGTTTAGTTTTTTTAATAAACTGCCAAACGTGTATAATTGGTGATCATAAGCATCAAGAATATCAGACCTTCTTTTTTTCAGATAGTCTTTAAAAGACATATCGCCCTTTGGAAAGCTTCTCAATGCAAGCAAATTAACGCAGTGCCCTACAAGCCTGAAATTATCAGTAGCAGGTTGCCCTGCTGCAGGCAGGCCCACTATGATTTCATCCTGACCTGTTAACTGGTGTAAAAACACCTCGAAAGCAGCTAATAAGGTTGTTACAAAACTGCTCCCTGTGCTTTTGCCAAGTTTCTTTATCTCAGTGGTTAGTGCGCCGTTTAAAACATAATCTTCCCTATGGCTTTTGTAGGTACGGTGGGCAGGACGCGGATAATCCACGGGGAGATCTAAAAGATGGTCACTCCCTTTAAAC
>JBIOHE010000669.1:0-1782 GCA_044448725.1 Sphingobacteriales bacterium
GAGGATTTAGGTGAGGCGAATATCCTGCTTAATCTTCCATCTTTATTTAACAGTCCTTCTAATATAAACCCTGCATTTTTTATAGCTATATCCAGATATTCCGGCTTATTAAAGGCGCGGTACGCATCGCACAAACCTTTAAGCATTAGTCCGTTCCATGAAGCCAGAATTTTATTATCAAGACCGGGGCGCACACGCAGGCTGCGGGCTTCAAATACTTTTTGGCGTGATGCTTCAATTTTTTCAAGAAGCACGTTAACCTGCAGGCCTGACTTTTCAGCCAGTTCCTCATCACTTTCCCTTCGGAACAATACATTGGAGGCTTCCTCTTCCCAGTTGCCATCATCAGTAATATGGTAATAGATGCAGAACAAATCCGCATCTGCACCCAATATATGTTCAATTTCCGTTTTGGTAAAGATGTAAAACTTGCCTTCTTTACCCTCACTGTCCGCGTCAAGCGCCGAATAAAAACCGTATTCGGGTGAGCATAATTCGCGTAAAGTAAAACTGATAATTCCTTCGGCTATTTTTTGATAAAGCGGGTCGGGGTTCCAGGTGAAGGCCTCTGCGTAAAGGCTGAGCAATTGGGCGTTATCATACAGCATTTTTTCAAAATGCGGCACGTGCCAAACGCCGTCCACAGCATAACGGGCAAAGCCGCCGCCGATATGGTCGTAAATACCCCCGAAAGCCATTTTATGCAGCGTTAGTTTTACCGCCCCGGCAACATTTTCATCTTTGGCTAAATGGGCATACCGCATCAGCGACAGCCAGTTATTTGGCATCGGGAATTTTGGGGCAGCACCGAGGCCGCCTTCTGTTTTGTCGAAATACTTTTTCCAGGCATTTACTGTTTGTTCCAGATCATCCCGGGTGTAGTCGGGTTGCTCTTTAACAAAGGCCACAGATTCATATTGCCTGATACCTTCGGTGAGCCTATCCGCATATTCTTCCGCTTCATCGGGCTTATTCTTAAAAAAATCGGCGAGGTTAAACAGCAGGCTCGTCCAGTCGTTTTTGCGAAAATAGGTGCCGCCATAAATGGGGCGCTGATCGGGCAGGCAAATGCAATTCAGCGGCCATCCGCCACGTCCGCTCATTAACTGGACGGCGCTCATATAAATCTGGTCAACATCCGGGCGCTCTTCCCTATCCACCTTTATGCAGACAAAGTATTCGTTCATTACCGCCGCCACTTTTTCGTCCTCAAAGCTTTCGTGTTCCATTACATGGCACCAGTGGCAGGCCGAATAGCCAATACTCACGAGAATCAGCTTGTTTTCATTCTTTGCTTTTTGCAGCGCTTCGGGGCCCCATGGATACCAGTTAACCGGGTTACCGGCATGCTGCAGTAGGTATGGGGATGTTGAATTGGCGAGGTGGTTCATTTTTGCTCATTAACAAGCAAAAATGCAAATATTAAATTCGCTTTAATTTAATTAGATGGTAAATGATAAAAGTTTTACAAATGCCTAATTGCTTTTAATTCAGACGTGAACTACGCCAAGGAATGTTCGACAAATACCCTAACATCAAAACACAGTTGTAAAAGTGTTTAGGCGAACAAAAGAAAAAAATGGCCGGGAAATAATGTACCCATTATAGCTAAACTATTAATTAAATTTCATTTAACATAAACTTTATATTTAATAACTTATTTTTGTTTGCTGATGTTCATTAAAGATTCTAAATTTGTTATTCCAACAGCGAAAAGGTAAATTTTTATCGTATTTAATATTCTTATCTCCCCTCGTTAATTATAATTATTAAGCAAATGAC
>JBIOHE010000670.1:0-1782 GCA_044448725.1 Sphingobacteriales bacterium
GTCTACTAATGTTTCTTCACTCATTCTAAAAATTCCTGGTTATTATTTATTCTCACCCCGGAACGTGAGTTTAGCTTAGGTTTAAAAAACGAGGTGCGAAGGTAGGGGAAAAAGTTTACAGTTTATAGTTTTCGGTTTACAGTTTTCAGCTGAAAGCTAAAATGCATTTCGTATTGATAATCAGCATCGAAAAACGCCAAAAACGGATGTAAAGCATATCCTGCCCTACACTTGCTTACAACTACTTAGGAATTAAAAGCATCATAATTTGATAGATGCCTAAATTTCTACTTGTCCTTTCATTTTTGTTGGTGAATTACATTGTTCATGGTCAAATGGGTTGGTATGCGCCGCCGAAAGGCTGGGCAATGAATGTGGAGAAGAACGACACAATTAAAATTAAATTTAAGCCATATGCTCCGGATAAAGTGAAGAAGAAAGGGTACTCCGGTGGATTTGAGTTTGGAGGGCTTTTTGGAGTGCGTACAAACATTTACACCTATATGCGGGAGGATCTTTTGATTAATGGTCAAACCGCATCAGAAAATAGGCGAACCAGATTTTATTCACCTTACAAAGAAATTTTCTTCTCAATTAGTACTACCCATGGTTATATGTTTAATCCTAAATTATATATGGGCGGGGGCGGCGAATTGGATATAAATGATAATGGCGATAATAAGCTTAATGGAGACCCAACCTGGCGGATATTACTTCCTTTTTTTACTGAATTCAAGTATACACCGTTGCAAAAAAAGGTTTCGCCTTTTATTTGTCAGCGTGTGGGTTACACTTTTTCTGTAGTGCCAGTATCGGTTTTAAAATTGGATGAGCAGTTGGAAGCAGGTCCATATTTGGAAACAAAACTGGGGGCGAAAATTTATATTTCGAGTAAAGCGGCATTTCTGATTTCACTGGCATACCGCTTCCAGGACTTTGTAGTTCACCCCATTTATTTTTCCGAGCAGGATGGGTCAGGGTATATTTATCCATACGAAACATTTGTAGAATTGAGGTATCAAACGTATTACAAGGTAAAACCCATGCCAGCTAATGCTATGTATCACTCGGTCAGTCTAACCACCGGATTCAGTTTTTAACCTACAACCTATTCAAAGCCGCCGTATCAATACTAAATGATTGCCTGAGCCGCTGAAAAAATCCCATCCGTTTTTCAATAGTAAGAGTGCCGCACACATAAGCCGAGCTGAGGTTGGCCTTGGGTAAATCTTTTTTATAAAGCGAATCAGCGTTTTGCAATGGCAGCCTTGCCATACCCGGTGTGTACCGGTTGATAAAAGAGCCTAAGGTATAGCTCTGAAAAGGGTCTGTTGCCAATGCTATTTTGGTATAGCCCATTTTATGCGCCATGCGCCAACCGAGGTAAACATTTTCGATGCTGTGTTCAGCGTTCACTTCACTAAAAGTATGGGAAGGTGGTATGCCCAGCGAATCGGCGAATATCTTCATCACTTTTCCTTCCACATAGCAGTTATGTATTGCACCTCCTGAAAAAATGATGTTTTTGGCAAGACCATTGTCATATAAATATTTGGCCCAGTAAATACGTGCTTTGAGCAAGGAGTTGGAGCCCAGGCTGTCAAAGGGTATGCCGGGTACAATAATTACATCATAAGGAGCCTCCTTTACATATTTCGCATAAGTTTTAACCGCACTCCGTTTTATGTTACAGCCGCTTAAATAAACTAATAATGCTGTAAAAAGGATAAGCAGGATGAACTTGCGCATAGTTGAGGACCGGATACAAAGTAAATTAAAAAC
>JBIOHE010000671.1:0-1780 GCA_044448725.1 Sphingobacteriales bacterium
AATTAACTGTTTAAACATTTATTGTATTGCCCCCCCGGTTGCTGCCCCTCTTATTTGAGCAGAATCAATTAATTAAGTGACAACGGTCAATTTATTCTGTGGCTTAAAGGGTAATTTCGATTCTAATATATCTTATTATGAATCAATTTATTACACCAGAAATGCGCGAAGTGCTCAAAGCACTGCATTATCGTCCTGCAGTTTCCATCATCATGCCTTTTGAAGCGAAAATTAATTTGGAAACCGAATTAAACCATAAGTTAAAAGTAGCCGCTGATAAAGTTGAACTGGAATTGCTGAACAATTATCCCGAAGAAATCAGCAAAGTTGTAATGCGAAAAATAAGGACAATTATCAGCAACCTTATATTCAATCCTTTAAAAAAAAGCATTGCTATTTATGTATCGCCGGTGTTTGAAAAAGTATTGTATTTGGATATTGCTGCAGAAGAAAAAATTATCATAGATAACTCTTTTGAAATCAGGGATCTCGTTTATAGCGAAAAGACTTTACACAAATACCTTTTGCTGTTACTTAGCGGTAAAGAAAGCCATATATACCTCGGCGATTCATCTGGCCTGTCACTCATTAAAACTAACCTGCCCGATTCTGTTTATGCGTATGTAATGATGCACCGGAAAGAGTGGCAAATTTTTCGGATATGACTGACCGTAAACAAACCACTGTTTATAAGTTTTTGTACCATATTGACAGTGCACTTGATGAAATACTAAGTACTTATCATCTGCCGCTATTTGTATTGGGCGCTGAAAAGATACTCGGGCATTTCAAAAAATTCACCAAACATGGTGAAGCAATTATCGAATATGTAAAGGGTAACTATGATGAAGCAACATTACCTGAACTGGAAGCCCTGTTAGATCCGCACAATGCCACCTGGAGGGAGGGAAAGCAAAAGGACCTGCTAAACCAGTTAGATGATGCAGCCGGTAAAAAGAAACTTGTTTTCGGGATGAAGGATGTTTGGCGTGAAGCAACAAATCACAGGGGCCGGCTGCTGGTTGTGGAAAAAAACTACAGATGTGCGGCCCAGCACGGGAGCGATGAAGAAAAAATTGAAGAGGTAACAGCGCCTTACAGCAAGTTTCCACTCATTAGGGATGCGGTTGACGATACAATAGAAAAAATACTGGCAAACGGCGGCGACGTGGATTTTGTTGATGAAAACGTTTTAAAAGACTACCAGCATATTGCGCTTGTTGAATATTATTAGTGAGAATCGTCGTAAGCTAAAGATCAGGTCATTTAAAGAAATAAAAAGTTTGGCTTATATAACTGAATACGACTACAATAACAGTTGTCAGAATTTTAGCCGGTGTTGGGTACCAGCCCAGGTGATCGACAAATAATTTTAAAAAAACATAATTGAGGCATATACTTATAAAAACAACAAATATGTACCTGAACAAGTGAATGTGTCCCTTTAAGCCCGCATTCGGGAAAACCACATACCTGTTCAAATAAAAGCCCGTAGGTAAAGAAACACTGAGGGCTAAAAACAACGCTGCAATGTGCGGACTGATAGTTATAAACCCTAATGTCAGCAGATGCTTTTTAAAAATAAAATTATAACTGATCGAAAACAGCGAAATATCCAATAAAGTATTTGCTCCCCCGCAGGCCGCATAACGGAATGTTTGCAGGGAGAACCATTTTTTAAAAAAAGGGTAAAAAATGTCTATCAAACGCAAAATATGCTGCCGTGTATTATTGTGGATTTCTTTCATAAAGGTTATTCACCTGGTAAATGCTATACAAT
>JBIOHE010000672.1:0-1765 GCA_044448725.1 Sphingobacteriales bacterium
ATGGAGTTTTGTTAAAGAGTTCACAGATGTTTTTTCCGCTGATGTTGTAACCAAGCCAGCACGAGGGGGCAAGTTTTTAAAGATGAGTGAATCTCAAAAGGGGGGCAAAATGTATTGTGAAAAATGTGAAGCAGAAATAAAAAACAAGGGGGTGAAACAAATGGAAAAGAAACAAGTTGAAAAGATGATGCAGGCATTAGATGGCTTAAAGGGCAAATTGGGCAAAGAATCAGAAGTACAGAATAGCGAAGCTGATATTGATGCTTTAAAGGCAGAATGAATTGAACCTGATCGGTCAATATTTAATAAATTAGCCATTCAATTCACTGATTCAAAATTCACTAATTCAAAAGTATGTTATCATTACAGCACGTATCAAAATATTACCAGGCAGGCGGAAATAAAAACTTTGTTCTGAACGATATTAACCTCGAAGTTGATGAAGGCGAGTTTATATCCATTATGGGGCCGTCGGGTTCGGGCAAATCAACATTGTTAAATGTTATCGGGATGCTGGATGAGCCATCTGATGGTTATCATTATTTTGTCGGGAATGCGGTACACCAGCTTAAAGAAAGACAACGTTCAGCTTTATATAAACAATATATCGGTTTTGTTTTCCAGGCCTATCATCTGATTGATGAGCTTACGGTTTACGAAAATATTGAAACCCCTTTAATTTACCAGGATTATAAAAGTTCGGAACGTAAAGCCATGGTGGCCGATATACTCGACCGCTTCCAGATCGTGGGAAAAAAGGATTTGTTCCCCGCCCAGTTGTCCGGCGGACAGCAGCAACTGGTCGGCATTGCCCGTGCATTAATTGCCAGACCCAAATTGTTATTGGCAGATGAGCCTACAGGTAATTTAAACTCAAAACAGGGGATGGAAATTATGGACCTGTTCAGAAAACTGAATAAAGAAGACGGCGTAACCATTATACAGGTAACACATTCCGAAAAAAATGCGGAATACGGCTCAAGAATTATAAATCTCCTGGATGGTAAAGTCGAATCCTCCAGGAAATTCTGAAACACAACAAAACTTTATAGAACAAAATAAGATGCGATTTAGTAAATACTTTTTGATCCTGCTTTTTATACCCTGCGTTTCTACGGTACATGCGCAGCAAAATAATATATTAACCCTGCAGCAATGCCTCGATATCGCCATAAAAAACAATTTAACCGTAAAGCAGGATTCACTTTCGGCCGAACAGGCGCGTATTGGGTTTACACAGGCTAAGGAAAATCTGCTTCCTTCTATTTCTGGCTTTGCCAGCCGCGGACTTACCTCCGGCCGCGCTTTAAACCCGGTAACCAACAATTATATTACCCAGTCGGTTACTTCTGATAATTATAATATGCAGGGATCGGTAACCATATTTAATGGACTGGCCCTTCAAAGCGCTATAAAACAAGCCTCGCTCGCATTTCAATCCGGTAAAATGGCTTTCCAGGCGGCAAAAGATATTGTTACAGTAAATGTGATCACCAATTATCTGGCCGTGCTTGATGCAGAGGAAATATTGGGGCAAAGTAAAGCCCAGCTGGCCCAGGCAAAAGAGAACCTTGACAAATCAGAGACGCTGGAAAAATATGGTAACAACAAGGTTGCCTCAGATCTTACCGATTTTAAAGGCCAGTACGCAGGTAGTCAGGTTGCTGTTGTGCAAAACCAGGGTTCGCTGGATATGGCAAAGCTAAGTTTGTTTAACCTTATGAATATTCCGTTTAACCGCGATGCTCAATTGCAGCCACTGAAT
>JBIOHE010000673.1:0-1761 GCA_044448725.1 Sphingobacteriales bacterium
ACGCAAATGCAGAATCCTTCAACTCAAAAATCAAGAATTTCAGGGCCAATTTAAGAGGGGTTACCGATGTCTCGTTCTTCTTGTTTAGGTTGGAAAAATTGTTTGCCTGATAAACGATCCCCAACTTTTTCGCTTGATCCATAATTCTTTAAGCTTATTAATGTCAGAGTCTTTTACTAAAGAATGATCGTCACGCAAATATTTAAGCGCCATAAATATTCCTGTTTCCAACTCGCCATATGGATTAATAAATTGAGTTGTAAATCGAAGATACATTGGTCAGGCTATATTTTTATTACTAAGTTAAATGGAAGAAAGTAAATATAGCAAAAAGCCCCCAAATTATTCTGAAGGCTCTTAACAATATAAAGTCTTTGACTTAAAGGATGTTTTTGTTTTCCTGCATGGACTCGAACCACGATCTTCTGAACCAGAATCAGAGGTGCTACCATTACACCACAGGAAATTAAATAAAACAGTCAAACTATCACCAGTTTTCATTATAGCGAAGCCTGGCGGTATTCTCCGGTGCAAATATACAAATATTGCAATTTATCCTGTCTTGTTTTTCTTTAAAAGAGACCCTCCCCGCAGAATGCTATTATTTGCCCTGTTTAAGGTCAAATGGAACAAGAATATTACGTAAGATTTATTGCCGGATATTAATAAATCTATACATTTGATTACCCCATTTCAATTAACCAATTAGTCTTTTAACCTAAAGATTTTTAATATTATGAAAAAACAGAACGTCTCCAGGCGCCGGTTCATTGGCGCCGGTATTATTGCGGCTACCGGAATGGCATTAACCTCAAAAAGTGTTTTTGCAAATTCAATTTTTGCGCCGGTAAAGCCAAATTCTAAAATAAATGGTGTACAGATCGGCGTGATCACCTATTCCTTCAGGAGCATGCCGGGCAGTATTGAACAAATATTGAAGTATTGCATTGATTGCAACATTAACGCCATTGAATTGATGGGCGAGGCTGCTGAGGCTTATGCGGGTGCGCCGAAATATGACAGTAGCGCCGATTTTAGCGCCCGCATGGCCCAGTGGCGCGAAAACACCATTATGGACCCCTTCCTGGCCATCCGCAAAATGTATAATGATGCCGGCGTAAGCATTTATGCGTGGAAACCAAATGCCCTGAATGCAAAAAATACAGACGGTGAAATTGGCTATGCCTTTGAGGCCGCCAGGGCCCTCGGCTGCAGCCATGTTACGGTTGAACTGCCAACAGATGATGCACAAACCCAGCGCCTGGGCGACCTGGCCGAAAAACATAACATGATGGTGGGTTATCACGCCCATACCCAGGCTACCCCGACATTATGGGATACCGCTTTAAGCCAGTCGGAACATAACGGTATTAACCTTGACATCGGCCACTACACAGCGGGCACCAGCAGCAGCCCGGTTGATTTTATTTTGAAGAACCATAAACGGATATTAAGCATGCACCTCAAAGACCGCAAGTTCCACGACGGGCCAAACATGCCCTGGGGCCAGGGTGATACGCCTATTAAAGAAGTATTGCAATTGATGAAAAAAAATGGCTATAAATTCCCGGCTACCATAGAACAGGAGTATAAGATACCCGAAGGATCTGACGCAGTTAAAGAGGTTAAAATTTGCCGCGAATTTGCTAAGAATGCTTTGAGTTGATTAGTGAGTGGTTGTTTGGGTTGGATTAGGTTGATGTTAAAAATTTAACCTAATCAACCACTCATCGTTTCCGCAGGGTCTCTCGCAGAGGACCC
>JBIOHE010000674.1:0-1755 GCA_044448725.1 Sphingobacteriales bacterium
CTGCTCATCCCTGGTCCATTATCGGTAATTGAAAGTTTTACTGAATTACCTTCTTTCCATGCCTTCCATGAAATCACCTGGCCAGCCGGTTCTTTCATTGCATTAATGGCATTTTGGGTTAAATTGTGCATAATCGTTTTTAAATAATTTTCATCAGTATAAAAACTTAGGCCCTCATTTGCGGAATAATTAAACTTTATATGTGAAACTCCCGAAAAAAAATTCTCCAGATAGGAATATAGATTTTCGACGGGTATATGTGCTTTATTTGGCTTAAAATTTTCCATCTGCCCTTTACTCCATAACAATATTTCTTCCATAACTACCAGTAATGATAATGCCGATTTTGTGATTTTCGATTCCTGCTCTGCCTTTTGTTCTTCGTTTAAAAGTTTGGCATCCCGCTTTTGCAGTTGAAAAAAATTCACCAGGCTTGAAATAGGGCTACGTAAATCATGCGTAAGTATGGCGAAGAATTTTGCCTTTAATTTATTGGCGTCGTCAAGCTGCCCGTTTAACCTTGTCAGCTCTACGTTTTTTTGCTTGCGGACAACACTCAGCCAGTAAAATAAACCCCCGATAATCAGCATCACGAAAAGGCCTGCTAACAGCAGCAGGATATTTCTTTGCTGCGTTTGGGCACGCATTTTTTGATTTAGTATCTCCTGATTCTTTTTCTCAATTTCGTTCCGGCTTTCCAATTCAGCAATTTTATTTTTGTTTTGCTGGGAAAAAATGGAATCGTTTACGTTTTGGTAGAACCCGAGATTATCATAGGCGCTTTTATAGTCGCCATTATGATACTGCAATTCAGATAAAACCTCGGTATAATAAGCCTTATTCTCAATATCGTTCCTCCTTTGAGCCATTTTTATGGCCTGTTTCAGATACCCCTCAGCTATTTTTAGACTTTTTGAAGGAGTGGCAGGAATTATGGAATCTGGCTTAATAGATTTTAAACTGTCGTATTTCACCATGTCAAAGTACGCTACACCTAAATTTCCGATGTTTATTACAGGCAATTGGTCGTCTGTTGGGTATTTATCCCAAATTCTTTTCGCAGCCAGCTCCAGTTCGATACTTTTCCGGTAATCATTTTTATAAATTACGGCCATATTGGAATATATTCCAGCCACCAGCCGCTGTTGGTTTAATGGTTTAAGTATTGATAATGCTTCGTCGTAATTTTTTTTGGCACGGACCAGGTCGCCCTGGACAAGATAGCACGAACCTATATCTTTAAGCACCCACCCCTCATTCAACTTATCATTAATTTTTCTGTAGATTGTTAAAGCACGGACATCATACACAATGTCGCGGGAGTAATTTTCGTGGTAAAAGGCAACTACAGCCAGGTGCCGGTAACAATTTGCCGTAAGAGAGTCATTATTTATACTTTGCGCTATGGCAAGGCTTTGCTGATAACAATCCATAGCCGATGTATAATTGGACTTATTTACATATTGCTGGCCAAGGGATATGAGTTCGAAAGCCTTTTTTATTTTATTGTTTTCCGGGACATGCTTTACAATTTGTTTCAGTGAGTCAATCTTTTTATCTGCCTGGGAGAAAGCAAAAACCGGGAGAAAAAAAACAAGCAGACAAACTACAAAAGGCGCTTTATAATCCATTTATTGATACAGGTTTTGCAAAGTTTCTTTAAAACTTCTCCCAACGGGTAAGGTACAGTTATTGGAGAGCATTACTTTCAGAGAATTATATTGTTTTATATAATGTTTTTGAACAGCATAACTA
>JBIOHE010000675.1:0-1752 GCA_044448725.1 Sphingobacteriales bacterium
ATAAAAACCATTCCAATAAACTTTAGTATGGCTTTAGTATTTTCATTCCCGCTATTTAATTTAATTAAATTAACTAAGAATATGTGTCCATATTTCCATTTCAAAGTAAATTTACTAAATAAAAGACACTTTTATCCTCATTTCGGACAGAACGGGATAACTTTCAGACGGATTGGGATAATGGCAAGATAAACTGGATAATATCTCCCGGAAAATAAAAGCAGATGAGAACACTGGTCAAAACCGGCCAAAATTAATTATGCAGGTCTCCGGCAAGCCATAATTTAAAGTCCGCAGCCCTTTCAGAGCTCACCACCGGGAGATCTTTCACTGGTGGATCTAACTTTACAATAACTCTCGATTTGGAATACACTTTCATTTCTTTTATCGCCTTCAGGCTAATCAAAAACTGGCGGTTTATACGGAAAAAATGCTGCGGGTCCAGCATTTGTTCCAATGTATCTAAGTTATAGTCCATTGGGTACGTAAGGCCATCAAACGATTTGGCATAGGTATTTTTGTTTTCGCTCACGCAATAAGAGATATTTTCAACCGCGAGTGTCTTGATATGCTCGCCAAAACGAATCATAAACCTTTTCTTGTATTCAACAGGTGATGTGCTGTTTTTTGAGATAGTATCGGTATTCGGGGTTGTGAATATTTGTTTGAATTCCTTTAGTTTCAGCAGCGCCACTTCCAGTTCTTTTTTCTTAATAGGCTTGAGCAAATAATCAATACTCTTTGCTTTAAATGCATTAAGGGCATACTTGCTGTAAGCGGTCGTAAATATTATGGGGCAATCTATTTTTGTACGCTCAAGCAGGTCAAAGGCCGTACCATCAGCCAGTTGCACATCCAGCAGCACGAGGTCGGGCAATGGATTTTGTCCAAACCATTTACTAGCCCCCTTCACTGTTTCGTGGTGGGCTACGATGTTTGATTCAGGCATTACCTCCGTCAATAGTTCAGTAAGCCTTTCCCTTGCAGGCGTTTCGTCTTCTATAATTACAACATTCATAGCAGCGGCAAAATTACGACAAACTCATTTTCGAGCAATCCATAAGTAACAGGTTTTTTTGTCAGCAGTTCATACCTTTTTTTAATATTGATCAGCCCAATCCCTTCTCCTTTTTCCTTGCTTATTTTGGGGTAAACCAAATTCCGTATAGTTATTTCATTTTCATTAGCTGAAATATAAATAATCAAAGGTTCCTCCCCTGTAATCACATTATGCTTGATCACATTCTCTATGAGTATCTGTAAGGCCAGCGGAACTATCTTTTTTTCCCGCATCACCTCATTGGGTATATCTATATGCAATTGCAACGCATCTCCAAACCTGCCTTTTTGTATCGAAAAATAGTTTTCCAAAATGTTCATCTCTTCCGATAATAATACAAGGTCATTATCATGGTAGGCAAGTATGCTGTGATATAGGTATGACAGGTTTTCAGTATAGTCTATAGCCTTTTTCTTATCCCTGGCTATTAAATTGGTTAACGTGTTAAGGCTGTTAAACAAAAAGTGGGGGTTTACCTGGCTCTTCAGGTGCTCATATTCAAACATGATCCGTTGGTGCTTCAGCAACGCTATGTTTTTCAGATTTTTCTCTCTTTGTTTAATGATGAGGTACCCAAGCAAAAAACCTGAAAATACTGCTATTGTCAAAAACCAGTTTTCTTTCCATATAGGTTTGTTGATGGTAAACGACCAGCTACCCTCGGCAGCATTTTTAAAATCAGGGTACATGGA
>JBIOHE010000676.1:0-1749 GCA_044448725.1 Sphingobacteriales bacterium
CCAATTTAACTTCGGCTAAAGCAGCGACGAGTACAGCTATTGGTGCAACAGTTAATTGTCCTGTTGTTAAATAGTTAAGATGCTAACTAATCAACTTTTGTAAGTTGATTAATCAGAAAAAATAATTGACACGAATAAGAACGAATTTTCACTAATTCAATCCGTAAAATTAGCGCGCAGGCAGGTCCCTCCGAATAAATTCACTCGTCCATATTCGTGTCAAGTCGTTCTTATTCGTGCACATTCGTGTTTTTTTAAATATTTTGTAAGGTTTACTACTAACGCCCGACTAAGCAGGAAATAGTAAAAAACTAAAAAACAAAGTATGAAATCAATTATTTCGGGCGCAGTGATAGCAACTGCAATTATTGCTTGTTTAACACTTAATGTTCAGGCAAAATCATTTAACCACGTACCTGCCATCGCTGTAAGCGATACCGGCAAAATGGCAAACGACAAAATGAAGATGGACAAGATGGAGAGCAGGAAAATGGATAAAATGGCGAAAAGCAAAATGAAAGCCGAAAAGAAAATGGACAAGATGAAGATGAGCAAAAAAAAGATGGCGAAAGACACAGCAGGTAAAATGTGAGTTGTTTGCGTTTTTTGGACGAAAGGGGGGATTTCCCCCCTTTTCTTAATTACACATGTTTAAATTTATAGTAAAGAAGAATCTCATGAAAAAATACTTACTTATAGCAACAGCATTATTTTTTGCATTGCAGGTTTTGGCCCAAACAGGCCTTAAAAACGGGGAAGCGGCGCCGGTGTTTACTGCCAAAGATAATTCGGGTAAAACGATTGATCTGAAACACGTATTAAAATCGCACAGGGCCGTGGTTTTGTTTTTTTACCGCGGGCAATGGTGCCCTTATTGCAATAAACAAATTAAAGAACTACAGGATTCACTGCAATTGTTGACCGCTAAAGGCGCGTATGTTATTGGCGTGACACCTGAAACCGGCGAAAACATCAATAAAACTATCGGCAAAACAAAAGCTTCTTTTCCCATCATACAGGATAAAGGCTATAAAATTATGACGGCTTACGGGGTTAATTATACCGTTGATGATGGGATGCTCTCGAAACTAAAAAACTATGGCGTTGACCTTGAAAAAAACAATGGCAATAACGACCACGTATTGCCTGTTCCCGCAACTTATGTGATTGACCCATCGGGAAAGATCATTTATGCGCATTTTGATAAGGATTATACCAGGCGGGCATCGGTGAGTTCCATATTAAAGGTTTTAAACTAATTCAATTAACGATAAATTTAATCAAATGAAAACTGCTAAAATCGGTAACCTTATTGTTGTTTGTGCTTCGGCGCTCGTTTTGATCTGGATAGGCATATTAAAATTTACTCCTGGCGAGGCGGATGCAATAAAAGCATACGTTGAAAATAGCTTCTTATTAAGCTGGCTCTACCGGGTAATTTCTGTTCAGCAGGCTTCTGATCTGATTGGGATATTTGAAATTATGACAGGTACATTTCTGATAATTTCATTTTGGAACAAAGCCGCCGGGAGAATTGGTGGTTACATGGCGCTGGTGATATTTGCGACCACTACCAGCTTTTTATTAACAACACCCGGAATCTGGAAGATTTCGCAGGGTGTTGTAGTAACCGATTTCTTTGTATTAAAAGACCTCGCGTACCTGGGGATTGCATTGCAGGTAATTGGTAAAAATACGGTTAGCCATATTAGCCCAAACCTGTCTTAATATGTGAAATCGTATATATAC
>JBIOHE010000677.1:0-1721 GCA_044448725.1 Sphingobacteriales bacterium
TACTTATACGGCATGGCTTAAGGAAAAATTTCCGAACAGGAATCCAAATGACAGCAGCGGTATTGTTGAAATATCATTCAGACAGGGGCAGGGGCAGTTGAATGAACCAAAGGAAAAGGTAAAATACACCGTAAAAGCGGGAGATAATCTTTCGTTTATCGCAGATTTATTTGATGTAAGTGTTTACAGTCTCAAACGCTGGAACCATATCAGGGGCCGCGGTGTAAGCGTCGGCCGCAAACTCGTGATCAATGTCCCGGCTGACAAATCAAGGTATTACCGCAAAATTAATACCATGACTTCTCTTCAGAAAAAAAAGGAAGTTTATGGAAAGCGGTATGTGGAAACGAAGAAAGAAACCCCGAAGGATGAAGCGCAATCCACAGATGGTTCTGATGATAATGCAACATCAGAAGAGAAAACCGAAAAAACTACAAAAACGACCGCCGAAAAAATTACAAAATCGAATATCCGTTATTACATTGTACAAAAGGGCGATACCCTTTGGAGCATTTCCCAGCGTTTCCCGGGTGTCTCTGTAGAAGACCTTAAAAAAGCTAACGGCCTTACCAACAATCATACCATCAAGCCCGGGCAGAAGATTAAGATTCTCAAAGGCTGACAAGCGTTATTAGGTTATTATGTTATTGGGTTAATTGGGTTAATTGGGTTAATTGGATTAATTGGGGGCTTGCGCCAGCCACTTACCACTTACCACTTACCACACACGACTAATTTGCACATCAGCATATTATCGCATTAACTAATTAATCCTTCTCCCGTTTCAAAAACACAAATCCGTTCTTCTCTTCTATGATTTTGAAATTGTGGGTTTTGATAAAATCCGGGATATCGCTGTTGTGCGTTTTGGTAACGATATAGACAGGTTTATCTACAGTTTTGTTATACAGGATATTGGCATCATAGGGTTTGCCCATATTTAAACCTGGTTTTCTCTTGCCATAAAAGTATGGTGCATAGCTGTGGTATCCCCAAACATCTGTATAGCAGTCTTCATTTTGCTTGCTGACGAAGAAATCTATTGCTGCTTTTTGAGAATAAGCTTCAATTTTTGGTGCAAAAACAAAGAGTGAAGATTGAAGGCAAATAGCCCCGGCAATAAAAATTACGATTGCTCCGAATATTCTGACCTCTTTGCGGGTGAATAAAAATATCCCGATCATAAATAAGATAAAGTACAATATGCCGATTGCAATTTCCCATCCGGCCCAGTTTACTTGCGCGTGCAGAGCTTCTTTCGCAAAATCATCTGTCATTATTGGTTCGAGCAGTTGTAAATGTCGGCCCAGGTAAGGAATACTGATCAGTGCTGCGGACACTAATGCGGCAAATAATACCAGGCTTGATGTGAGCCATGGATTTATTTTGTTTTTTGACAGATAGATCATTTTAAAAAGAGCATATGCTGCCAGGAACGTAATCGGGAAGTATGCCAGCGAGGAATAATGTATGATCTTGGTTCTTACAACTGAAAAAATAAACAGGACGGTTATCAAAAGAATAATCATCCAGTTTTTCATATTCCGCGTTTCGAAAGTTTCAGAAACATCATGTCTCAAAGCGCTGATCATGAATAACGAGGCAGGGAAGCATCCGATGAGCAAAACGACAAAGTGATAATAAAAAGGGCCATCGTGTCCCGCATCCGGGTTTTTAAAGAGTGCCAGTTGCCGGGTTATAAAAGAGAAAATAAAAAGTAA
>JBIOHE010000678.1:0-1720 GCA_044448725.1 Sphingobacteriales bacterium
ATTTTATTTGATCTAATTATCAGGTTTGCCCTTGTGGAGCCTGATACTATAGCAACCTTAATACTACCTGTAATTTTGAAAAGATAGTGTCCATTTTCAAAGTAAAACTGTTCAAAATCAAATATTTACACTTGCAGCATATTGCACGGGCTAGTACCCTAATGTCTTTAAAAAAAACAATAAATTCCAATGTCGAAAAGCACAGTTGTCAGGCGGCCTGTTGAATGGAAAGCTGCTCGTACCCGATGGCGATCTTTGCCTCAGCAATGTGATAAATTGTATGATTTGTGATGCCTTTGTCCCTCCGGGTGTGGTCTGCTTTCCAAAAAGTGCCGATAATAGTTTCGGAATCTCTTTGGTCAGCAAGTTATTCGGGTTGTAATAATTGACCTCAGCGTCATTTGATGTGGGTGAGATCCTGGATTTCTCCATTGCCAAATGACCAATTTTCCTTTCCGCCATTTTCAACTAAAATAATGATAACATCCTCTTTTCGGATTTTTGCTACCTCACTGATACTATTGGCAATAGCCGCAAATAATTGTTTTTTTTGATCATAATTCCTACCGGAGCCGGCAATTATCTGGACATAGACCATATTCGCTTCATGGTCTATTCCCAGATAACTTTTTGGAAAAAAAAGGTCATCTCGCTCCAACGCATCGATAACATGGAAGTAATCAAATTGCGGAATATTAAACTCTGTCATTAGCGCATGATGGATCGCAGCAGATATTTTTTTACGATCGCTTTTGCTAACCGTTCTTAATAAACTTATTCTTACAAGTGGCATAACTTTATTATAATATAGTTTTACGGGATCGGTAGATCCCAAGCATTACCTGACGATCCTGACCTCATAGGAATACCCGCTTATGTCACAAAATAAAAGATAAGACGTATAAATTCTCCCGGCCTTATTAAACCAATAGCTATCTGAAAATTAACTGCCTGGTAAAAGACTGGCAGCATTCATCTTTGTTTTCTAAATAGATATTAACGCGTACGACCTTTCTCCTTATATGCCCATCTGCACTCAGCTTATGTCCCGCTGATGTGTACTGAATGGTAATGTTTCAGCGATCCGTCCTTGTATAGGTGTATTCAATAGCCAGGTATTCGGGTTTTGATGTTAAGGTCCAGTATTGTTTGGTGATGGTTTTATCTGGCGATACAAAACTGATCGTTCTGCGCTCACTCGCATTTTTTCCGGCCAGTTGTTTATTTTCCCCGGGTGGCGTTATAAAAGATGGGAGGAATAACGTTAGCTCTCTGGTCGTTTGCGCCGTATCCTTGCTGGTTTCAAACATCATCACCGGATACCTTGAATCCAGTACGATATATTCCCAGCAGCTGCCTGCATTATTATAGTTAAAATAAGCGGTACGGTTGAATTTGGGATCTTTGGATCCGGGCCGCGCGGTCATTGTTTCCATTAAAAAGTGACCGGATAAAACCCGCCTGGCAACCATATAAGAAATTATGGGCTTTGCGCCTGCGTCCGGATATACCCGCATCTCTACATTCCAGTTTCCCTCGAGCGATCTCAAGGCTTTATAGGCCGGCCCCGTAAATAGCACTTTTTCCATGGTGTAAGTTTTGCTTTCGGGTAACCTTACTTTGGCCTGCGCCAGGGAAACGATATTATAGCCGCATAGTATAGTTGCTAATAAAATATATTTCAACTTTCTCATATTTTCTCTTTAATAAACCTTTATAG
>JBIOHE010000679.1:0-1718 GCA_044448725.1 Sphingobacteriales bacterium
ATCGGATATTGTGCTGGTAGGTAACCTGCCCGAAAATTTGAAAAACAAAGCCGAAATGATTGCCGGCTGTGTTGCAGGGGCAATCCAAAAGGAGCTGTACCTTGATCTTATTAAACAAAATGGCTTTACAGGCATTGTTGTTCAAAAAGAAAAAGCTATTGTAATACCTGATGATATTTTGGCAAAATACCTTAACCAGGATGAGCTGACAGCATTTAAAAGTGGCAGCACAGGCATATTCAGTGTAACTGTTTACGCCGAAAAACCTGCTGAAAAAGCCTGCTGCGGAACAGATTGCTGCAATTAAACCTACAGCTTAATTATACAAACTGATGAATAAATATAATGTGGGCATACTGGGAAACATGAACGAAAGTTATGAGCCGCATTACGCCATGAATAAGTGCTTTAGTGATTTGCAGGAGAACATCGGTTTTAGTTTTGAATGGGTGCCAACGGAAAGCCTTGCCGGCAACGCTGTTGACAAATTGGGCGCCTACCAGGGGCTTATAGCAGGTTCGGGGCCTTATAAAAGCAAAGAGGGTGTAATTAACGGCATACGGTATGCGCGCAAAAACAATATTCCTTTTTTAGGCACCTGCAGCGGATTTGGATATGCAGTACTCGAAATGGGCCAATCAATTTTAAAGCTGGATGCCGTTCATCATCCGGGCGAAAATGCAGAACTACCAGTGGCTGAAACTTTTCTTCAGCCGCTCAGCATCTGCAACGTTGAGATGCATACTATAAGTTTTAAGCCGGTTAGCGGAACATTAACAAGCAGTATTTATGGCGGGGCGAAGACGATCAGCGAAGAATCGCATTGCACTTATGGGATTAACAGGAAATTGATCCCTCTTTTTGAAAATGAAGGTTTGATTGTTTCAGGATGCGACGATGACGGTGAACCCAAAATTATGGAATATAACAGGAACGACTTTTTTATAATTACCCTGTTTTTGCCGCAGTTGAAACCAGGGCTTCATAGTCCGCACCCTTTATTTGCAGCGTTTTTTAAATCGGTTGAACAAAGCGGGGCTAAACATAACAAGGCAATGGGCATTTGATTGTTATAAGTAAATTTACTTTATGAAAACAGAGCAACTGACTGAAAAGCACTGGCCTGAAGTAAAGGCTATTTATGAGAGCGGCATTGCAACCGGCAATGCCCATTTCTCGCTCAATGTCCCCGATTGGGATGAATGGAACAACACGCATGTAAAAAACTGCCGCTTTGTTGCTACGGAGAATGGCGAAGTTTTAGGATGGGCGGCCTTAACCGCCATATCAGACAGGTGTGTATTTGCAGGTGTGGCCGAGGTTAGCGTTTATGTGGCTGAAAAGGCCCGTGGCAAGGGTGTCGGCAAGCAATTGCTGGGCGCTTTAGTGAAGGAAAGCGAAAAGCATAATTTCTGGACGCTGGAATCAAGAATATTTGCCGAAAATGTAGCGAGCATAAAAATCCACGAACAGAATGGTTTCAGAATCGTTGGCCGCCGCGAACGGATCGGGAAGTTAAATGGCGTTTGGCGGGATACAATACTATTAGAGAAAAGAAGCAATAAGGCAGGAACATAACATATTGACTATTAAAACTTAAATGACTATCCGCTTTGCTAAATAATTTAGTATATTAGCGGTATGAAGCTATCAGAATTTTTCAAGCAGTACGGAGATGAGGCCTGCTGCAGGCTAAAGTTTAAGCAAATACGGGATCA
>JBIOHE010000680.1:0-1716 GCA_044448725.1 Sphingobacteriales bacterium
CCTTTACAGTATCATAACCACCCGAAAATGAAATCAGGCGAATTACTTAAAAAGATACTAAAAGCAGGTTGGTATGAAATAAGGCAGTCGGGTAGCCATAAAATATTGATGCACGATAATTATACACGTACAATTGTTTTTCCGTATCATGGCTCAAAAGAGATTGGTAAGGGTATAGAAAACGAATTACTAAAACAGGCAGGTTTAAAGTAAAATTCAAATGAAAAAAATAAAATTTATTGTTGAAAAAACGGGTGACGGGTATTCGGCTTATCACCAAAATTCAAACGGTATCATTGCCACAACCGGCGATAACATTACAGAATTGAGAAAGAACATTTTAGAGGCAACTAATTTGCAGTATGAATACTATAATAAAAAACAGGTAACGGCTGAAAACATATCACTTGCCTTTGATCTTGGTCAGTTCTTTGAATATTACAATGTGATAAATGTCAGGGGATTATCCGAACGTATTCGGATGAATTATTCATTATTAAGTCAATACGTTGCCGGCACCAAAACACCTTCAGAAAAGCAAACAAAAAAGGTATTGGAAGGCATAAAGCAATTAGGCCGGGAATTATACGAAGCTGATTTTATTTAAAAAAACCGTCATGTTTTTCCGTCCCCGTCTCTCGCGGAGGACCCTGCGTCGTATGTCCGTGTGACCCCAGATTTGCACTAAAGGCATTTATGCATCAGTCGCGGCATGGTTCAACGCAGGGTCCTCTGCGAGAGACCCTGCGGAAACAAAATAAAGGGATAAATGCAATTACGGCAGTGCATAGCGTTTACTTAGCATGCGGACCACAAGCGCGGACACTTGCGGCAGCAACGGCGCAACGGCGTTTTACCTGAACCCGAAATTTGCCGGATTCAGGAATTTACCGGAATTCTGAAAATTCATTTCCCGATAGCTATCGGGACGGGTTCAGACAAAAGGTTTCCCCCTTGCAAAACTCCCCCAAATTTGCTATATTTGGTAAAATCCAAAGGAACCCGGTTTTCAACCGGCAGGGGCGCAGCAAAAGTTTAGCTGCAAAATATTTTCGCCGCAAAAATCCGTTTTTCAATCGTTTTTTTATTTTCTTTGAAATATTGTTTTGTATTATGCTGGTTTGCAGTTTATTAAGTATTATAAAGACTGTTTTTGCCTCACAGGCTAAATGCGTTTAGCCTTCAGATTGACGGTTTTTCTCACGCCCTAAACGCGTTTAGCCTTCATGAAAATGGCGTGCAAGCCAATATGATGGCGCCGGATGAAGCCATCCGCAGGGAAAAGAGAAAACAGCTTCCGCCTTGTGTTCGAAGCATAAAAAAATGCAGCTACCCTCTTTCCCGCTTGCGATAGGAGGGTAGGAGAGCGTAGCGAATCCGGGGTGAGTAGATTCGCCGCCCTGCATTGGCGGTAATGTCCGCCGGGTTGACTCACCCGGTCATTGCTACGCCCGACCACCCTCTCTGCCGAAATCGGCAAAGAGGGTAAAAAAAAATTTCGAACATCTTTGGGTTCAACAGCGTTGGCCATGGAAATTGGCATAAATTTCAAAAGCGATTTTCCCCCGGCCTTTTACAGGGAAATCGCTTTTAAAAAAGGAGGCACCTTCGGAGCCCCAAAATGCGTGATCGTTCTCTATAAACAGGATGCTCCTGCGGAGCGATAAGCGCTTGAACGCCCCGACTCCAGCGGAGTCGCGTGTTTATAGATCAGAA
>JBIOHE010000681.1:0-1715 GCA_044448725.1 Sphingobacteriales bacterium
ATATACAGAAAAAGACGGACTGGCAGATAACACTGTAAATACAATACAAAAAGACGAAGCAGGTGATATTTGGATTAGCACTAATAAGGGGCTGTCGAGGATTGATGTACATACAAACAAAATATTTAATTATGATAGCTCGGATGGGTTACAGGCAGGGCAATTTAACCCTGGTTCGTCAATGTATTGCAGTAAAAACAAATTTATGGTTTTTGGCGGGACTGAAGGCTATAATATTTTTTATCCAGCTGCAGTAAAACAAAACTTTTTTAGGCCAAAGGTATTAATCACTGGTCTTCAGTTATTTGGTGAAGAGGTTGAAGTTGGTCAAAAAAACAACATATTAAGTGAGGTTATTGACAAATCAACTCAAATCACTTTAAATCCCGATCAGTCGGTTTTTTCCATACAGTATGTAGCCCTGAATTATGCTTACGCCGAAAAAGGCGAATTCGCATATAAACTGGATGGATTGGAAAAAAACTGGAATTATGTAAAAAATCAAAAATCAGCTACTTACCGGTATCTTCCTGCGGGTGATTATACATTTGAAGTAAAGGCAGCCAATCAGGATGGTATATGGTTTGATAATCACGCTGCTTTAAAAATAAGGGTTTTACCGCCATGGTACGAAACCTGGTGGGCGTTTTTAAGCTACTTTTTAGCAACAGGGGCGCTAATCTATTATTATTTGCTTTACCGCAATAAACAGGCTAAACTAAAATACGAAGTGAAGATTGCGCAGATGTCTGCAGAAAAAGAAAAAGAGCTCAATGAACGGAAGCTTTCTTTCTTTACAAATATTTCACATGAGTTTAGGACGCCGCTTACTTTAATTATAAATCCGGTAAAGGAATTATTGTTTAACCCGGCAGAAAGTGCAGGGGGCACCGGTAATCTGCACATCGTTTACCGCAATGCGCGCAGGTTGTTAAGTTTGGTTGATCAATTGTTATTGTTCAGAAAAGCTGAAAGCGAAACCGATAAGCTTAAAATTGTAAAACTGAACATCATAAACCTGTGCAAAGAGGTGTTTCTTTGTTTCAGCCATCAGGCAAAAAGTAAAAATATTCAGTTTGATTTTGTTTGTGAAACAGATGCGATAGAAGTATTCGCTGATAGGGAAAAGATAGAAATTGCTTTGTTTAATTTAATATCAAATGCGTTAAAGTTTACACCTGATGGTGGTATGGTAAGTTGCAGCATATCCCAAACAGAAACTTTTGTGAATATTGAGATAAAAGACTCAGGCTATGGAATAGATGAGGCCATAGGCGAACAATTGTTTAATAAATTTTACCAGGTACAAAATGAATTACCGGCAAAGGGCGGATTTGGTATTGGCCTTTATCTTGTAAAAAAGTTTATCGAAAGCCACAAAGGAAATATCAGCTACTATAGTGTAAACGGCGCCGGCGCCACATTTAAGGTAAGCTTGCTAAAAGGTAAGGGACATTTAGGCTCAAATTATATTTTTGAAGATGTTGTCGAAAATCCGGTGTTTTTAGATGAGCTTATTGAAAGTTATGAGGAGATACCCGGGCACAACAAGAATTTAAATTCGGTAAGCGGTAAAAAAACAGAACCGCTTAATTTTGAATCAAAATCGATGCTGATTGTGGAAGATAACTCCCAGATCAGGGCATACTTAAAACAGATTTTTTCTGAGGATTTTGAAGTTATTGAAGCCGCTAACGGGTCCGAGGGCCTGGACC
>JBIOHE010000682.1:0-1699 GCA_044448725.1 Sphingobacteriales bacterium
TTATAACTAATTCAAAATACCATTTATTGGTGTATAAAAGACCTCTGACATTCTCAAACATGAAAACTTTTGGTTGTAACTTTTTTACAGCATCAATAAAAATAGGAAAACCGTCCCGTGCATCTTCTATTCCTTTTTGATTACCCCCAACACTGAAAGGCTGGCATGGAGGACCTCCTATAATTATTTCCGCTTTTGGGTATTCAAATTTAGTGTCGAGTTTAATGGTATGGCATTTACCATTTAAATTAGTATTGTATGTATCGGAGGCCGATGCGTCCATTTCAAATCCTATGGTTTTATAGCCAACTGCTTCAAAACCAAGTGATAACCCACCACATCCGGCGAATAGATCCAGAACAATTTCTTTTTCTGTTATTGTTGGTGTAAGCAGGCTGTTTATATACTCGGGATAGTTCATCAGGCTCAACATATCAGTGTTTTCCAAAAATAACAAAAGAAAATTAACATTTATATAGACATATCCCCATCTGCTGCCAACTCTCCTAAATTACGCATACCTGCGTTTAAGCAACGCATAAAACTTCTCCGTAGTAGCCGGTTTGCTATCCCAGTTATTTTTTGTTATGTAATTGGTTTTCAAAAAACGCATAGCCTCTTCAAAAGTGTTAAACCTGTTTAGTATTTCTATCGCCTCGCTGTAGGCCAGGTTATAACCGTTAAAAAGATCTTTTACATACAGCAATTTGTCATTCAGGGTAATCGCCAGTTTAATATCGCTGATGGGCTTCACGCTTAGTTGTTCGGTCCTCGCTATCCCTTTGTCACCTAACTGCGATGATATTTTTTCATTAATGGTGAGTAACTCTTCTTCTGCGGCTTTAGGTGGTACTTCTGGCCGGCTTATATCATCAGCGGGAGCGGCAGTAACCTCATTATTTGCTTCAGATACCACAGAATTGCCTGGTTTTCTTTTTTCCGCCTTTCTTAACGCTTCATTTTCATCAGGTATGTTTTCATCTTCGTCGGGCAGAATTTCATCGTCATCCCAATTCTGGGAGTCGTCTAAAATCAATTCATGCCGTATTGTTTCAGGCTCCGCATTAACAGGCTTTTCCGTTTCCTGGTTACCCTGTACTACCGGTTGTTCCTGTTTATCATCTTCCTTTGTAAATACCATTTCCACCGGTTTAGCAGCAGGCTTTTCAAGCTTCTCCCCTGTTATCCCGGCAGCAGGTTTCATCTGCTGAACTACGGGTTCAAAATATTTGTGTTCGTAAGCAGTTTCCTTTTTTTCAGCAGGCGCCTTTTTTATTCTGACGTTTTGTAAATTAAGTTTACTCAAAATTTCAATGTGGTCTGTCAGGAAATGCGCATTGGATACAAAAAGTTCAAGTTCCAGATCATTTAAATCGTCCGGTACTGTTTTAAGATATTCATATTGGTCACTAAGCTCCTTTATTATATCACCAATCTTTTTAAAAACTTCCTTTTGCTTCATGTCTCAATGTTAGAAATGCGTATCAAAAATAAGATTAAATTCTGATATTTGGCGTTGGTCATTGGTCATTAGTCGTTGCGATGGGTCGGTGGGGTATGTTAGATTGTTGAAATAAAATATTGCCAAAAACCAACATTCACATTTGACCAATGACCAATCAATGTCGTTTACTTAAGGAAAACGAATAATTAGTTCTTCCCATAAACGCGCTCTACGCCTCACCCTGCCCTCTCCAAA
>JBIOHE010000683.1:0-1698 GCA_044448725.1 Sphingobacteriales bacterium
AGTATCAGGTTTAAGAATAAGATATAAAATTGCCCCTAAAACTAAACTGAACAATAAAGCAAGCACAATAATTCTTCGTGATACTTCCAAGCGCTTTAAAAGAAAAATATTCGCCGTTTTTTGATCAACTATGGTTAATAGGTCAGGTTGAGTAGGTTCTTCTTTTAGGTAGCCTAATTCTGCCAATATCATTAAAGCTGTATTTTTATCTTTTTCCCAAACCTGGAGTTTTACACCACCAATTGCCTGAGAATAAAGACTATACGCCTGAACAGTTAGCTCATCCTTTGTGAAACATTCAATACCTTCCGATTCAAGCCTACCTTTAATTATCCATAATTCTTGGGGATATGAAACCCGTAATACAGTAACCAGTTTATCCATAATTACAGCTTAATTCATACCGCTTAATAATTGCTAAATCTACATTAAATCCAAACAAAAAAGCCTCCCAAAAGGAAGGCTCTTAAATATCTGTGAAATCACTTCAGTAAAATCGGTGAAATCATTTCAATAATATCGGTGAAATCTCAATTAAACTTCCGCCAAATGCTCCCCGGTTACGGTTTGCTTTATTTTGGCTTCCAGTTCATCCATCAGTTCGGGGTTATCCTGTATCAGTTGTTTAACAGCATCGCGGCCCTGGCCCAGGCGGGTATCGCAATAACTGAACCATGAACCTGCCTTTTTAATGATATTATGTTCCACACCCAGATCGATGATCTCACCGGCTTTGGAAATTCCTTCGCCAAACATAATATCAAATTCAGCGATACGGAAAGGCGGCGCAACTTTATTCTTTACAATTTTCACCTTAACGCGGTTACCCGATACCTCATCGGTATCTTTAATCTGCGAAATCCGGCGTACATCCAAACGTACTGAAGCATAAAATTTAAGCGCGTTACCACCGGTAGTGGTTTCAGGATTACCAAACATCACGCCTATTTTCTCGCGCAGCTGGTTGATAAAGATACAGCAACAACCTGTCTTGCTGATGGTCCCGGTTAGCTTACGCAAAGCCTGCGACATCAAACGAGCCTGCAAACCCATTTTCGAGTCGCCCATTTCGCCTTCTATTTCGGCTTTTGGCACAAGTGCCGCAACAGAGTCAATTACTAAAATATCAATAGCGCCGGAGCGGATCAGGTTATCGGCAATTTCGAGCGCCTGCTCGCCGTTATCCGGCTGCGAGATCAGTAAATTCTCAACATCAACGCCCAATTTTTTAGCATAAAAACGGTCGAAGGCATGCTCCGCATCAATAAAGGCAGCAATACCACCCTTTTTTTGCGATTCGGCGATGGCATGTATGGCCAGCGTGGTTTTACCGGACGACTCAGGACCATATATTTCAATCACCCTTCCTTTTGGCAATCCGCCGACACCCAATGCTATATCCAAACCAATTGAACCGGTTGATATTACTTCAGTAGCCTCAATAGCGGTATCACCCAGTTTCATGATGGTGCCTTTTCCGTATGATTTTTCCAGCTTATCTAATGTAAGCTGCAATGCCTTTAATTTATCTGCGTTGCTCATTTTAATAATTGTGAAAACAAATGTAAAACATATTATTGTAAAATACTAATATTTTTAGTAAATAATTGTTGATTAGGTTAGATTGGGTTTAATAAGTTGATTTGGTTAAAGATAACATAATAAATAAAACAAAAACTCACATTATCAACCCAATCA
>JBIOHE010000684.1:0-1697 GCA_044448725.1 Sphingobacteriales bacterium
AAATGGTTCAGCATTTTGAACTAACGGAATGTTATGATGTTTATATTTAATTATGTTTGGTAGTAATGAAGATTGATATACAAGGGAAAATGATAACTATTTCCGCTTTGCTGATGCTTTTTGTGTTTATAAAAACAAGCTTCGCCCAGCAAAAATTTGACAAGGCGGTTTTTTACAGCACCATGGCTTCCGGGGATATTGATGCTGTTGATAATGAGCTTGCTGTTATTGAAGGCGCTGCTATAAACAACAAAGAAGGGTATGAAGGCGCTTTATTGATAAGAAAGGCGGGTTTTGTTACACCGGCAAAGAAAAAGCTGAAATTTTTCAAAGACGGGCGTATAAAACTCGAAATGGCTTTAATTGCTGATAGTGAGAATACTGAATTTCATTTTCTCAGGCTAACAATCGAAGAAAACGCCCCCAAAATTGTTAAGTACCACGCCGACATTGAAAAGGATAAATTATTTGTACAAACACATTTTAAAAATTTATCGCAGGCGGTTAAACAGGCTATCCTTAATTACTGCAAAAAATCAAAAGTTCTTCATACAGAAGAATTGTAACTTTGTCGCCGGATGCATAAAAAAGTTTTAGCTATTTATTACACCCAGTCGGGTCAGATGGGGGAGATCATCGATACCTTCACAGGCCCGCTTATTGAAGCAGGGGCAACGGTAGAAAAAGTGGTAATCAAACCAATTGATAATTATAATTTCCCCTGGACGGGCAAAAGTTTTTTTTCTGTGATGCCCTTTTGCGTATTAGGGACTCCGGTTCCGTTGGAGCCTTTGCACCTGAAGGAGAAAAGCTATGACCTGATTGTTTTAGGCTACCAGCCCTGGTTTTTGTCGCCCAGTATCCCAAGTAATTCTTTGTTGAAAAATGGAGATTTTCTGGCTGTATTAAAAGATACGCCGGTGGTTACAATAAGTGCTGCCCGTAACATGTGGATAAATGCTTTTGTACGTGTTCGCAAAATGTTAAAAGATGCAGGTGCCAAACTGGTTGGAAATATTGCGCTTGCGGATAAACATCCGAATGTGGTAAGTTTTATAACTATTTTTTACTGGATGTTGTCGGGCAAAAAGGAACGTTACCTTAATGTTTTTCCAAAACCGGGTGTTTCGGAAGAGGACATCGCCAATACAAATGAATTTGGAAAAATAGTCACGCGATATCTGAGTGTTAATAGCTGGGAGGGATTGCAGGACGAGCTACTGATGCAAAAAGCAGTCGAAATAAAATATAATCTGATGTTTATCGAAGCGCGGGCGAAACCCATATTTGCTGTTTGGGCAAAGTTTATATCCAAACGCAAAAACCAGGCGCCATGGCTTGCTGCTTTCAAGTACTATCTTTTTATTGCTTTATTTTTAGGGGCGCCGATTCTTCTTACATTAGATGCAATATTTTTAAAACCGTTTTCATCAAAAAGAATAAAAGCAAAAAAAATAAAATATTTACAAGTAATAAACTAATCTGAATATGTCTGCTACCAACGTTTATATCAATCATACTTCTGCATTTTTCCCAAACGAGCCGGTGCCAAATGATGAAATGGAACAGTACCTGGGGTATATTGATAATCGTCCATCTAAATCAAAACCAATTGTTCTGCGCAATAACGGGATCATAAACAGGTATTACGCCCTTACCAAAGACCGCAAGGCAACCCATACCAATGCCCAGATGAC
>JBIOHE010000685.1:0-1694 GCA_044448725.1 Sphingobacteriales bacterium
AGTTAGCACGGCCTGGCATTTTGGCCTCACCTAAATCCTCTCCAAAGGAGAGGACTTTAGCTGCGCTCTTTTTTTAAAGCCCTCTCCTTTGGAGAGGGTTGGGTGAGGCGAACTGGATTTGATGCTTTTCTAAATCTGTTTCACTGCTTTCACCACAATATATGGCGATAAGGCCTTGCTTTCCACAGGTACAATTTTTGTAAAAACCTTCCCTGCCAGCCAGATGGTCTTTATCAATGCCTTAACCAATCCCCCTTGCTCGGCGCGGTTCTCCAGCCATACCGAAAATTTGCCATGGTAATAGCTTTCTACTTCGGTAAGCCCCAATTGCAGGCAGCATTCAGCAAGTAATTTGGGGTCCATGCAGGCAATATTATGCTTATCGTAATTGCTGCGGTCGAATTTGCGTTGTACCCAGCCGTTAACGGCCTTAAAGTTTGGCAGCGTGATAAACAAAACCCCGCCGGGTTTTAAAAACTGCAGGTGGGTTTCAATAATGGCCCTGGTATCATTAAAATGCTCTATCAAGCCAAAAGACGTAACCAAATCATACAGAACTGCCGGCTTGTATTCAAAAAGATCGGCTTCAATAATTTTGACATCGCCGTGTTTCAGGCCGTTCTTTTCAAGCAACTGGTCAATGATCCCTTCGTGGATAAAATAATCAAACAGGGTAGTGTCTAACTGGTAATATTTTTTTAGAAAAGTGGCATAATACCCCGGAAAACCACCGAGTTCAATAGCAGTTTTGATATTTTTTTCTTTGATCAGTTTGGCTAATATAGCACCGAAATGATAATCGGGCTTAATGTAAAAAATGATGTCCTTTTTCGATTCCCAAAAAGACTTCCAGAAAGCGCGATCTGTTAAATTTTGTTCCATTAATATATAAATCCGGAGACGCAAAGTATTGCGTCTCTACAATATGCTGTTATTTCTTCTCCAATACCCTCGCTGGATTACCCACCACTGTGCAATCAGACGGTATATCCTTTGTCACTACACTTCCGGCCCCGATGATCACATTGTCACCAATAGTCACATCACCAATGATGCATACATTAGCGCCAATATCCACATTATTGCCTATCCGGGGGCAGCCGCTGAAAGTACCGTCGGCTAATTTTTTGTGTCCGATAGTGGTTGAATTCCTTAATGCACAATGCTCACCTATTACCGTGCTTTTGTTCACTACAAGCGCCTGTCCGTGGTAAAGTGATAAACCTTTGCCTATAGTTAATTTCCTGGGCAGCTCTATCCCTAAAATCCATTCCACCCAAAAGCGATAAAGCATAAAATAAGGGTAAAAAATAATTTTGGTAAGGGTATAACGGTTAAAGGCCTGTAACAGGCGAAAGGAAAATAATACAGATTGCGCTTTAAAGTTTTGGCGATTGGCCCGCCAATCCTGGAATAAATAAGCAAAAAAGTTCATTTTTTTAATTACCCGTTTTTAATTGCTGACAAGTCATCCCAATTACAGCCCCGCCAAAAGTAAAGTTTTCATTTTAGATTTGTTATAATTGCCCTTATAAATAGCGCCGCTTAATGAAAGTAACTTTAATTAATACCTCCGATGCCGGTGGCGGCGCCCCGGCAGCCTGTATGCGCCTGCTAAAAGCCCTCGAATTGAAGCAGGTTGATGTACAAATGCAGGTACAGGACAAAAAGACCAATGAGCCGCGGGTTGTAAC
>JBIOHE010000686.1:0-1692 GCA_044448725.1 Sphingobacteriales bacterium
ACCGGGGTATGAATAAAATCGTCATACCTTTCAAAATGAAAGCCGATATGGTGTGTTGTAGGCGAATAATATTTAAATAACCATTCGGCCCAGCTGCGTTTCGCAGGCCGGGGTGTGTTCGGCGAGATAAATGAACACTGGTGACTTAAAGAAACTGAAGGCATTTTCTGAAGTTTACATGCCCAGGCGCTAACCGGTTCAAAATCATTGATAATCAGGTCATATTGCTTTAGGGGCAGGCTGCGTATGTCGTGCCACAGGCGGGGCAGGTTCATGATCTTAAATGTGGCCCAGTTATCAACACCGCCGTTTGTGCCAAATACAAAACTAAAACCGTGGAACTTATATTTAAGGGGCTGCGATAAACTCACCTCGGCCTCGGTTCCGCTCACCAGCAGGTCAACTTCGCCATATTGCTGTAATAAAGGTACAATTTCGCGCGCACGGCTGATGTGTCCGTTGCCCGTTCCCTGTATGGCGTATAATATTTTCATGGCCGTTGAAGGTTGTAATAGTTGCAGTGGTTGTAATTTTGTAAAAGTTTTAAATTTAGCGCAACAAAAAACCTTCCAAAGAAACATTAAAATTTCCTCATTATAAAAGCATCGAAACATCTATGTATTTGAAAGACCAAAGATGGCTGCAATAACCATGCACCTATATTCCAACACACCTACAACCATTACAAATTTATAACCTTACCCGGCTTCCTGTTTAAATCTTTCGAGCAAAATCCTGACATCCATTTTAGCATCCAGGTCTTCGGCGTCGGTTTTATCATCTTCGTCGGCGTCACTCTTAAAGTTGTCGGGCTCGTATTTGAATATCGTCCATTGGCCGTCATTATATTCGAGCGAGGTAAGGCTTTCTACCCAATCGCCTGAATTTAAATATAAAACAGATCCGGTTTTTTCTGTGGATTCTATTTCCCTGATCTCGGCGTGATGAATATGTCCGCAAATCACATATTTATAATTTTTTTCAACCGCCAGGTCGGCTGCGGTTTGTTCAAACTGGTTGATAAATTTTACAGCTTCTTTGAACCTCGACTTTATTTTTTGCGAAAAACTCATTTTTTGCCGGCCCAATGCGGTTAAAATCCAATTGCTTAGGCTATTGATCAATATAAGCGTATCATAACCTACGGCGCCTAATTTGGCCAGCCATTTGGAGTACTGCATGGTTACGTCGAACACATCTCCATGAAATATCCATGCTTTTTTTCCATCAATGTTTAATATAATTTTATTGAGCAGCTGGAATGAACCCAGATTAAAATCAGTGAATTTTCGCAGCATTTCATCATGGTTACCCGTTAAATAATATACGGGAACACCATCCGTCACAAACTTCAGTATCCGGCGCACTACCTTCATGTGCGCTTCGGGCCAGTAAGATTTACTGAACTGCCATATATCAATAATGTCGCCGTTCAAAATAAGCATTTTAGGCTTTACACTCTTTAAATACTTGAGCAGTTCTTTGGCGTGACAACCAAAAGTGCCTAAATGCACATCGGATATTACAACGATATCAACTTCGCGTTTTGCCATCAAAAATGGGGGGATAAAATTCCGCCCGGTATATTATACCGGAAATAGAGGTGAGATTGTGGGGGCAACGATTACTCGTCGTCGTCTTCTTCATTAACTTTTAGTTCATACGGGCTCAGATAGAATATTCCTACAAGGA
>JBIOHE010000687.1:0-1688 GCA_044448725.1 Sphingobacteriales bacterium
ATTAATAACTTTACTTATAAATTAGCACAGATGAGTTTATTAGAGCAAGTAGAAGCGGCATTGGATACGATAAGGCCATATTTGCTGACGGATGGCGGGAATGTTTCGGTGGAAGAGATTACGCCGGAGGGTATGGTTAAGCTAAAGTTGCTTGGCTCATGCGGATCATGTCCGATGAGTATTATGACATTAAAGGCAGGTATTGAAGAAGCCATTAAAAAGGCGGTCCCTGAAATTACCGGCGTTGAGGCTATAAACCTGACGGCTATTGACGATCCTGACGCAGTATTACCAGAAAACCTAAGGTAATGTTAAGTTTTGTTAAATAGGCTTGGGGCACAAAGCAATAAGCTATTTTTGTATAAAAAAGGGGAGCATTTTTTAAAAAATAAACCAGCTATTGATTGGTATATGAAAAAGATAGTTAGTCTGTTAGTGTTTTTATTTGCAGCAGCAGTTGCTTTTGGGCAAAAGCCTGAAAGGCCGCTGGTACAGTTTTCGGGCATTGTTCATAATGCTGATAGTACCAATGTTATTGTACCTTACGTAACCATTGTAAATACATCATTCCATGGCGAGCTTGCCCAAACGAACTTCAAAGGTTATTTTTCTTTTGTTGCACATGAGCAGGATACTATCCGTTTTTCAAGCGTAGGTTATGCAACGGTAAATGTTGTTATACCCGCACATGTGGAAGCAAACAGTTATACCATAAGGGTGTTGCTGAAACCACAGATCATTAACCTGCCGGTTTTCCGGGTTTTCCCCTGGGCAACCACCGAAGAATTTACAAAGGAATTTTTATCCATGAAAATTGCTGACGACGACCTGGCGATAGCGCGAAAGAACCTCAGTGCCGCGTCAATTGAAACTTTAGGGCGCACTTTGCCAAGGGACGGCCTTGAAACAGGTAGTTTTCAGGATTTCCATAACAATATAGTCAATTCCCATTCAACTGTTAACCCCCTGCTCAATCCGTTTAGCTGGGGCAGCCTGATAAAGGAAATAGCTGAAGGGGATAAGAGCCGGAGCGCTGATAATATTCCAAGTACCCCAAGCAGTACTACCGGCAATTAAAACGGGTGGCCGACTATCAATTCATCAAATAAATTGAGGTTCTTTTTAAAAACTTCAGGCAAGCATCATCTGGTTAACCAGTAAACTTAAATCCGCCCGGTTGCCGTTGAGCTTGGAAAGCATAGTCGCCAATACGAATTCTTTATCCTCTCCGCTTTTTGATTGTACCAGCAATTGCTTCATAACAGGCGGAATCAACGATTTTGCTGCTGCCATTGCAGATTTAGGATCGATATCATAAAAATTATTCAGCTTATTGGCAAACTTTTTTACGATGCTTGCTATCAGCGAATGACCATGAATACCCGAAAACTGGAAAAACCTGACCAAATCTTTTATTTTGCCGCTTTCCATCTGACTTTTTAAAACTTCGATAATAGAACTCGAAGCTTCATTCATCACCGCTTCATGGTATTTCTCCGGGATTGCCGGGTTGTCAATAACAGCCGTACCGGCGTTATTTTTTACAAGCATAAAAAGTTTTTCAAACATTACAATGTATTTTAAGCAGATTAATAAAATGACGATAAATAATCTATTTATTTAACAACATCACAAATATATCGAATATTCATTTGTAATTTACAAACAAAATATGGTTTATGTTAAAT
>JBIOHE010000688.1:0-1685 GCA_044448725.1 Sphingobacteriales bacterium
ATTTAAGCCAGGGATTTTGCCTGGTTCGAGGGTGCCTTTTTCGTCATCAATACCTAAATACTTTGCGCCATTCAGGGTGCCCCATTCTATGAGCCGGGCGGTACTCAATCCATGAAATTGTCGCTGAAGCGTACGCATTTCGCTCAATAAACATAAACCATCGTTGGATGCGAGGCTGTCGGTACCTAATACAACATTGAAGCCCATATCAGTAAACAACTCCACTTTTGGGAGCATGCCTTCAATATATATATTGGCATTAGGGCAAAAACACCAGTGTATGTTGCAATCAAAACGTTTTGTAAAGTAAATATCTTTTAAATTAGTGAAGGTATTGTGCACCATTAACACATCCTGTTTACCTGTGAGGAAATGGATAATGGATTGTATCGAATTGCGGGCCTGCGGTTTAAAATATGAAATATCCATCCCCAACGATTCATAAAGGTCAACAAAATCACCTTTTTTATACCTGTAAAATTTGTTTTCATCTTCCGTCTCCTGGTTATGCATACTGATAAGGTTATCGCCTTCTTCCGCATATTTCTGGATCAGTTTAAACAACTCTTTTGATACAGAATAAGGTGCATGAGGGGTAATTGAGCATGACTGGGGCTTAAATTCCTTTTGTAAAGCAAGCGCATGCTCAAATACCTGCGTAGCTCTTTCGGGCAAAAAACCAAAACATTCAATAAAGCTGTGGTAATAAATTTTACTGCCGGCTTTAATTGGAATACTCATATTGGTGTTTGAAATGTCGCCGACAGCTACGATGCCATTTTCGTACATTTCACTATCGGCCCTGTTGGCAGCTTCACTTATTTCAAGGGCATCAGCCCCCCTGAATTTTTGGACGCCTTTTATGAAATTAACAAGTCCGCCTCCCGGCGCTATTTTGCCTTTCAGGTGCGAAAGTTCAAGGTGGCAGTGGGCGTTTATAAAACCAGGACAAATTACGCCGCTAACCTGCTCAATACTTGTGTGGTTGGCTTCTGAAAACTCATCGGGACCTGCTACAGCTATTATTTTACCAAAATTATCAACAGTAACTATCCCGTTTTTTATAGGGGCGGCATTTACCGGGAAAACGTAATCGGCTTTAAAACTTTTCATTTTTTAATATAAAAGAATGACTTTCAAAAAAGATAGTAGTTTTTTAAAATTAGTACTTTTGCAACGTGAACCCTGTAAATAAAAAAATAGACATCCGTAGCCTTAGCCTTGAAGCCTTGCAGGAACATTTTACCGGTTTGGGGGAAAAAAGTTTTAGGGCGAAACAAGTGTATGAATGGCTTTGGAAAAAGTCATGCTTTACTTTTGACGAGATGAGCAATGTTTCAAAAGAACTCCGTACTAAACTTTCCGAAAATTTCTCCATCAACCATGTCAAAATAAATAGTTCTCAGTTTAGTTCCGACAAAACTATAAAAAATTCTTTTGTTTTATTCGATAATAACTTAATAGAAGGTGTTTTAATTCCAACCCCCGGCAGGATGACCGCTTGTGTATCGTCGCAGGTGGGCTGTAGTTTAACCTGTAAATTTTGCGCTACCGGTTATATGGAACGCAAACGCAATTTAAACCCGGATGAAATTTACGATCAGGTGGTGCTGATTGACAGGCAAGCCAGGGAAAATTATGGCATTCCTTTATCAAATATTGTATATATGGGCATGGGCGAACCA
>JBIOHE010000689.1:0-1685 GCA_044448725.1 Sphingobacteriales bacterium
ATTTAAGAATTAACAGAATTTTTGCGTTTGCATTTTGAAAATTCTTGAATTCTGAAAATTCTGATTCAGACAAAAATTAAAAAACAAAAAAATAATTTATAATGAAGATTAACCCCCAACACGTTGTGTCATTAACTTACGATCTGTATGTTGACCAGGAAGACGGCTCTGAAGCTTTACAGGAAAGCGCAACCGAAGAACAGCCGCTTACTTTTTTGTACGGGGCCGGACAAATGCTCCCTAAATTTGAGGAAAACCTGAGCGCCCTTTCAACAGGCGATACTTATGATTTCCGTTTAGCGGCAGAAGATGCTTATGGCGATTATGACGAGGAAGCTGTAGCAAACCTCCCCTTGGATATGTTTAAAGGAACAGATTTGCCCGAAATAGGAAGCGTATTGCCTTTACAGGATAACAATGGCAACCGTTTTCAGGGCCAGGTAGTATCAGTTGCCGAAGATTCAGTAATTGTTGACCTTAACCACCCTATGGCCGGACTTGAATTGCATTTTAAAGGAAATATTTTAAATGTACGTCCTGCTACCCCGGAAGAATTATCCCATGGCCACGCGCATGGCGCCGATGGTCATCACGGGCATTAATTTTTAACTGATGGCACTAACTTAGGATAAAATATTCGGTGAGTTAATATTGAATAACTTAAGTTAGTGTCATTAAGCAGTAGAAAGGGTATCAATGGGAAACAATGATCGCTTCGTATGAAGTCTTTCAGTTAAAATCAAGCCCTCCTTCAAAGGTTATAAAGCATTTTATAATAATCCGCGATAACACCGGGGTCCCATTTAAAGTGGCAGGTTTAAAAGTGCGGTCTTCTTCGTCAAACAGGTTAATATCAAGTTTAAAAGTGCGGTCATAATCGTAATAGCCGGATTGTATATGTACTGTATAATCAGCCAGCCTGCCCATCGGGCTGATTAACAATTCAATGCTTGCATCAAAAGTATCTGTTTGAATATCCCAGGTTTCAAAAGGTACACGGAACAAGTTCATATATGGGATAAACCCATAATAACTGCCGCCGATTTTTACTGGTAAAGCAACTTTGCCGCCTTTTTTCAGGGTATCATCAAAAAGAAAACTAAGGTTGCCTGTGTCATACATCGGCGAACCATAAGTAAATGTCTTTTTATCGTAATTGTATTTTTGAATTAATACGCCCCTTGTAGTGAAAAATTGCCAGATTCCGGTTTTTAAGTTATTACGGTAATTACCTAAGGCAATTAATGTTTTGCGCCTGAAAAAAGCTTTGTAAGGCCCCTGTTTTATTTCAGGATCTGACTTTAGTACGTAAAACCTTTCAATTACAGAATCCGACAGCCTGTTTTTTCGTTCAACTGTATCCTGTCCAAAACAATCAGATATGCAGCATACGATAATATATAACAGGAAAATATTTTTCACAGGTCAATGGTTTCAGCCAATATAAAATTTGTATGGCGAATATTCAAAATTATTTGTTGAATTCGAAGTTGTGAAAGACCGAAATTTTGTGTTGTTTGAAAGGCACAAAGACAGGCAGGTGTAAAAAAAGCATTTGTTCAATTTATATAAATAGTATCCTTTGGAGACTCGTACACATTCCTATTTATCGACATTAATACGTTCCGTTAATATGGTCTCGGGATTTAATTCAATCTCTTTTTCGCGTATTCTCTCTTTAATAA
>JBIOHE010000690.1:0-1683 GCA_044448725.1 Sphingobacteriales bacterium
ACAACAAGCGTTGATTCAATCCCTTCATTTATATCCGCTTTTTTAAGGTCGTCCTCATCCAGGCGTGAAAAAATTTTCAGGCCTTTAACAATTTCAGCCGTGCGGTTAGCGCCGTCATTAATTCCTTTTATCAGGTGATTAATTTCCATTGTGAGGTAGTCAAAGTCCAGTTTTTCCTTGTATTCCCTTATCTGTTTCTGTTTATCAGCAGGTGATGAATCGGATGCGCCTACATTCTCGACCATGGTAAGGGTATCAATCACCATTTCAATATCCCGTTTTAAAGGATTGATATTTGAAGTGATAAAATTTACCGGGTTATTAATTTCGTGCGCTATACCGGCAGTCAACTGGCCCAGCGACGCCATTTTTTCCGATTCAACCAGCTGGCTTTCAGCTTGTTTTAAATCCTCAAGCGTTTTGTTCAGCTCCTGGTTTGATTCGCTTAATTCTAAGGTGCGTTCCTCCACCTTTGTCTCCAGCATCACATTTTGTTCGCGTATAATACGTTCATTTTCTTCAGCAATGTTCAGGGCCTCTAATTGTGAGGCTTCTTTTTCCCTTTTCAGGGTGTTTATCCTGTCGGCCAAACCAAAGGACAGCAAACACATCTCTACTGCCGAAGCGGCTTGCATAGAATAGCTGGTGAGATTATTATAGGGTAAGATGCCGTAGTCTTTTAGCAGAAAGATGATTGCCCCCGTTAAAAGCACCGACCAGGCTATAAAAAAGTATTTCGCCGCCGCTGAACCTTTAATCATAATCATACATGATACTGATAAAACTGCTATAGTCAGCAGGGTGGTGGTAACCTGCATCAACTGAAAACCAACCGAACCTTTACCGCTGGCTGTTAAAGCGAAAGCGATAAGAAATAAAAAGATAAGGATACTTAAAACTATTCCGGATTTTTTGGCATTTTTACTTGTATTGAGAAATTTTTTCGCAAACAGCAGTGCAGAAATACCGCTCAGGCATGCAAAAAGGATAACACTCTTTTGTTCAAATGCGGGGTTGTTGGGCCACAGAAATTGAAAAGTATAACCTTTTATACCAATTTGTGTAAAACCTGTAAACAGCACATAATTTACATAATAAAGGTAACTCCTGTCCCTTACCGAAAAAAAGATGAAGAGATTATACAATACCATAACTATTATCACACCTAAATAAAGGCCCGCGAGCAGGTTTTGGAGGTTTATGTTCTGCCATAATGTTGCCGGGCGGTTAACAGAAATGGGCAGAATGATTTGTTCGGTACCTTTTACTTTCAGATAATAAGTTTCGCTGTGATTTTTGGCGATATCCAGGTCGAAAATATAGCTGGGATATTGATACAACCGCCTGTTGAAATTCATATTCTCACCCATACGGACAGACTTATAGGTCTTATTACTGTCTGGTATGAAAAGTTCAACTTCTTCAAGTAAAGGATAGGCAATTTCCAGTAAAAGTTTTTCTGTTTCTGTTTTATTGGTTAATGTGAAGCGAAACCATATACTATTGGCAGACAGGCCCATATTCGGAACGTCAGTAGTACATGGAATAAAATGTGTTGATTTTATCGCTTCTGAAAAACTAATTTCTTTACCGGGCTGAAGTACCTGCAGGTTTTTCCCCAGTAATATTCTTTCATCGGTATTTGTAAAGATGCCTTCGCCTTTACTCTGAAAGGTTAATAAG
>JBIOHE010000691.1:0-1680 GCA_044448725.1 Sphingobacteriales bacterium
GTTTACGGGTTTGTACATTATTTTAACCCGGCATAAAATTATAACCCACGTAATGGGCTATCTGGTAATTGAAAACGGGGTTTTTATATTATCCCTTGCAGTGGGTAATGAAATGCCTATGCTGGTAAACCTTGGCATTCTGCTGGATGTTTTTGTCAGCGTTTTTATATTGGGAATATTTGTAAACAGGATTGGGGATGTGCTGAAAGACGGCGACGTGGACCAGTTGAAAAATTTAAAGGATTAATATAAATAGAAACATAGAATGACAGCAATATATTTAGCAGCCGCATTCGGTATAAGTGGTTTATTATTTTTTAACAGGAACCGGTTATTCAACTACCTGCTTGTTATTGCATTCCTGGCGCTGCAAATCGGGTTTACTGTTTACGAATACCTGCATATCAACACCACCGAATCAGGCTATTTTACAGCAGATGCATTAGGCGTCCTTATGCTGGCTACCCTAAGTATCATCAGCATACCTGCAATGTATCACAGCTATGTTTTCATATCTAAAGAAAAAGAAAACCCGGCGCACACAGCTATATATTTTGCAGCAACTGTTGTACTGCTCACGGCTATCAGCGCCGCCTATCTTGCTAATCATATCGCAGTTACGTGGATTTTTGTTGAACTCACTACCCTTAGTGCGTCCGCCCTTATTTATCACCGCAGAAATAACCGCACCCTTGAAGGTACCTGGAAATATGTATTTGTTTGTGCGATAAGCATTACCCTTGTGTTTATTGGCATACTATTTCTGAGTTTTACTTTGAAAACAGCGGGCACGGATGACCTTTCGTTTGCGGTGCTGCTAAAGAAAGCGCCGGAACTCAACTTATTCTGGCTCCGGCTGGCTTTCGTTTTTATATTCACCGGTTTTACTGCCAAGTTAGGATTGGTGCCTATGTACACCGCGGGTATTGATGCAAAGGATAAAGCGCCATCACCGGCAGGAGCGTTGCTCTCCAGTGTTTTAATGAATATGGGCTTTGTCGGAATTTTCCGCTTTTATGCGGTTATCGCCAATTCTCCCCTCCATGTATGGGCTAATCATGTTATTATGATTGCAGCTGTCCTTTCCATTTTTGTGGCTACGGTTTATATGACTAAGGTGAAAAATATAAAAAGGATGTTTGCCTACTCCAGTATCGAACATGCGGGAATTGTGATGCTGGGAATAATTTCAGGCGGGGTTGGGTATTATGCCGCCATTCTGCATATCATTTTTCATGCCTTTGTTAAGTCAAGCCTGTTTTTTCAGATGGGGCAGATATACCGCATTTATAAAACCAAGAGCATTTATTACGTGGGCGATTATTTTAAATACAATCTTACCGGGTCAATAGTGGTTTTGCTGGGTTTCTTTTGTGCAACGGCAATGCCCCCGTCCGGCTTATTTATAAGTGAGTTTTTGATCTTCCGTTCTTTATTCGAGGCCAATTATTTGCCGGTATTAATTATTGTGATGCTGCTGTTAACCATTATTATATGGGCTTTCGGAAAAAATATTTTTAAGCTTTTATTTTCCCCGGCAATTGATTTTAAAGAAGATAATATTGAACGGATAAAGCCGGCGGAATCAATATCCCAGTTTATACTGCTTGGCCTGGTTGTTTACCTCGGGCTGAACCCGCCGCAGGAATTTGTAACGCTCATTCATGAAGCCATTAAAAA
>JBIOHE010000692.1:0-1666 GCA_044448725.1 Sphingobacteriales bacterium
GCATTATTGAATGCAGCTTTTCGTAAAGGACAACGTATGTTTTACTTAATGTTAAGCTTATCAATTGCCATCTCAGTTTTGCTTCTAATATTTGTATTGGGCATATAAATAGAATGCCTTAAGCTCAGTCTTATTTGCCATCGAAAAGGTCAGACATGGAATAGGACTTTGCTTTTCCTGCGCGGATGGCTTTCACTTCTTTTAATCCCTGTTTTATATTCTTTAAAAGCCTCGTTTTTTTAATACCCGTTTTATTCATAAAATCAAATTTCATATTGAAGTTTCATCAAAATCCTTGGCTTATAATAAACTTATAGATCGCCGAGCCTGGTGTTGCCCAGGCTTTTGCTTTGGTTCCCCAGTTCATGTATTCATCCTGGTTTCCCATCTGCTTGTACGCACTTGCCAGATTAATGGCCATCTCGCCCTTAGCGTCGTTTTGCTTATCAGTACACATGTCAATCCCCTGTTTATATGATGCGACAGATTTATCATAGTCTTTCTTTTTAAGATACGCGTACCCCAATTCCCGGTAAAACATTACATTTTTAGGGTCGTTTTGAAGTGCGGCATTAATTATGTTCAATGCGTCATCGTACCTGGCCAGAGCATTATAGGCAAAAATTAACTCGAATTCCAGCCCCTTGTAGTGCGGCTTAACTGCGTATGCTTTGTTAAGGTATATCAGCGCTGTATCACATCGGTCGAGGTCATTATAAATAAAACCCCAGCGAAAATTGTGCGCAACAGTATCTGTATAATTATAATAAGCGCGTATCCAATTGGGTTGGGGTTTTATCCCCAATTCGTCGAAACGACTTACTGATAAGATTGCGACATTTCCCCATTTAGGATATAGCCTAGCCTTAATAGACGTGTTATGAGAAATGGAAGTATCCACAATATACTTATTGTTTTCGTCAACAATAAAATTCCCCTTAAAATCAAATGTAAAACCTGCTTGTGAGTCGATATAAATAAACCCAAAAGTGTATTTCCCAGTACTATCCGGTCTGCGTACAACCCATTTTCGTTCGCATTGGGTGTAACGTTTGTCAAATTTTAAGGAAGTATCAACCCCTGCCTTTTCCTGGCAAAAAACTTCCGTACAAAAGCAGGAAAACAGAAATGAAAAAAACAAGACCTTCATATTGGTAAGCTTAGTTAATAAATATAAAACATTGCTGCGAATAATTGCAAAGAACAAATATCCTCCTTTGTCTGCTCAGTAAAAAAGCCCTGGATAGGCGGTGAAATTTTATTGCTTGCCATCTTTTAAAGTTATCGTTAGCGTTATTTTTCGTAATCGCGGGCTGTATTTAAACACAGCTACCCTGCCCATGCGATCAAACACTTTGGTTTCCGTATATTCTTCTTTTAAATTCCCGGAAAAGTTTTTATAAATGTTCGAGAACCACGCCAGTCCTTCATTGCTGCCCATCAACATCGCAAAATAGCCCATGCGATAAATTTCCTGATGGGTAGCCGGACCGTTGTTAGGGATAAAGCTCATTGTCCAGATTATTTTTATAATCTCATCCTCATTGCCTATCATCTCCACCGAAGCCTGGTACCTGTCGCTGGCATAAAAATCGGGTTTACCGTCAACATCAACTTTTTGCTTAAAAACAAAATCCGAATCGGCACTACTGATATATTTAATAAC
>JBIOHE010000693.1:0-1663 GCA_044448725.1 Sphingobacteriales bacterium
AAGCTGTACTCATCATATCGGCACGAAATTCGCTGGATGATAAGCTGAAAGGCCTTAATATCGGGGCAGACGACTATTTAACAAAGCCATTCCACCTGGCCGAACTTAAAGCACGAGTGGTTGCAATTTACAGGCGCAAAGCCTTTAACAGTAATAACAAACTGGTTTTTAATGAAATAATTATTAATCTGCTCGGCAGGACTGTTGACGTAAACCAAACCCCCGTTATACTGACGAGAAAAGAATACGACATGCTGCTGTATTTTATTGCCAATAAAGGAAAAGTAATTTCAAAAAACGCTATTGCCGAACACTTATGGGGCGACGAGATGGATATGCACGATAATTTTGACTTTATTTATACCCATATCAAAAACCTGCGAAAAAAACTCCTGGACGCAAAATGCAATGATTACCTGAGCTCAATTTATGGGATTGGCTATAAATTTAAGGCGGAATGAAGCTGTGGGCACATTACAATAAGGCGAGCACTATCATTACAATATCGGTATTGTTTGCCGGGGCGTTGATTTATTTTTTTGCCATAAATTATATTGCTCAACAGCAACTCAACCGGGATTTGACCGAAGAATTTGAAGAAGTTCAGGATTATGTAAAACTGAACGGGCAATTACCCAAACAGGTCGATTTTGACGAAGACCAGACAACCTTTATAAAAACCGGCCAAACAAGCTTAAAAACAAGATATTTTGATGCCCCTTACGTTGATCCGAAAGAAAAAAGAACCGAAGCCGGGCGTGCTATAACAGGTCTGATCTTATTAAAAGGCCAGCATTATATAACTACCATAACAATTTCGAGGGAAGGTACTGAATACCTGATACAGATAATCGGCGCTATAACCCTTGCGTTGATGGTGGGGCTGCTAATTATACTTTTTATTACCAACAGATACATTCTGAACGGGCTATGGCGCCCATTTTATGATACATTGAATGCACTAAAAACCTTCAATATTTCCGACAGTAACCCCTTTCACCTCAAAAGCGACAAGGTTGATGAGTTTAACGAACTGAACAAGGTGGTTGAAACAATGTCGCTAAGGGTGAAAAATGATTACGTGAATTTAAAGCATTTTACCGAAAATGCTTCGCATGAAATGCTCACCCCTTTAGCTGTAATTACCGCCAAACTTGATACACTTATACAGGATGAAACCCTGAAACCCGAACAATTTGAACAGATCAATGACATCTATTCGGCTGCGGGCAAGCTTTCGAGGCTTAACCAGTCGTTATTATTGCTGGTAAAGATTGAAAACAACCTGGTTGACGATGCTGAAGAATTAAGTTTGGATGAGTTGATCAATCAGAAAACAAGACAATTTAGTGAACTGGCACAGTCAAAAGATATTTTGGTTAGTGCGCGCCTGGAGGAAAAGCAAATCAAAGCCAGCAGGTATTTGATTGATATTCTGCTTAATAACCTGTTCAGCAATGCCATAAGGCACAATACCCAAAACGGGCGGCTCGTAATTACCCTGACCGCAGATAAACTTGTATTTCAAAATGCAGGGGCCGAAAAACCACTGGATGCCGGAACATTATTTGAGCGTTTTCAAAAAGGCCAAAAATCTGAAGGTACCGGCCTGGGCTTAACCATCGTTAAAAATATCTGCAATTTATATCAATGGGACATCTGT
>JBIOHE010000694.1:0-1661 GCA_044448725.1 Sphingobacteriales bacterium
AAATTGGCCTGACCGGGAATATTGGCAGCGGCAAAACCACTGTAGCTAAAATATTTGAGCTGCTTGGAGTACCCGTTTTTTACGCCGATGATGCAGCAAAAAAGGTAATGGTAACAGATGAGATACTCATTAAGGGTATCAAATCCGCCTTTGGCAATCAGGCCTATTTTGACAACGGCGACCTGAACCGGAAACATATTGCGGCAATCGTTTTTAACGATGCGATGCAATTGACCAAATTAAATGCATTGGTACATCCGGCAACCTTCAGGGCCTTCGATGCCTGGGTTAAAAACATTGGCGGTGTTCCCTATATTTTAAAAGAAGCGGCGCTATTGTTTGAAAGCGATTTTTATAAATCATGCGATTATTCGATAATGGTAAAGGCCCCGTTTGAAACGAGGATACAGCGGGTAATGCAAAGAGACGGGCTCTCACGTGATGAAATAGAAAAACGTAACGCCAACCAGTTCAGCGAAGATAAAAAAACACAATTAGCCGATTATGTTATTATAAATGATGATACCCAATTGGTGATCCCCCAGGTTTTGGAATTGCACAGGGTATTCTGTTCATTGGTTCATTAGTTCAATGGTTCATTGGTGTTTATTCATTGAAATGGCGGTTATCTATCAAATAATCCCCTAACCTTTGATCTCCGATGATGTGAACGAACAAGCGAACCAATAAACCCGCAAAACCACCAATGAACTAATGAACCAGTGAACTAATGAACTTATTAGACGACTTTGTTTCTTTCAATACCAATGGACTTTACTGTAAGTATGGTGATTTTTATATCGACCCTGTACAACCAGTAGCGCAGGCTGTTATTTCGCACGCTCATGCCGACCATGCCATTAGCGGCAATAGTGCAGTGTATTGCACAGAGGCAACTATTGCTTTTATGCGGTTGCGATACGGGAAAAATTGTGCAAAGTTTTTTAACACAATACCTTATAATTCGCCTTTTATAGTCGGCAATGTAAAAATAACGCTGATACCTGCCGGTCATATCCTTGGTTCGGCGCAGGTACTGATGGAATATATGGGCGTAAAGTATTTATATACGGGCGATTATAAACTGCAAACCGATTCCACCTGCGAGCCAATTGAATGGATAAAAACCGACGTATTGATAACCGAAAGCACTTTTGCCGATCCTGCCGTTTTACATCCTGATCCAGTTATTGAAATTGAAAAACTAAATACCATAAAAATCAATATACTGCTTGGCGCTTACGGCCTCGGCAAAAGCCAGCGCCTGATAAACCTGATTAATACTTATGCCCCGCAAAAGAAAATATTGGTACATCACCGTATTATGCCAATAAACGCTATCTATGAAAAAATGGGGGTTACATTGGGCAAACACCAGATTTACAGCCGCAAGCTGATGAAAAACCAGGAAGAGTTTGTTTACATCGTACCTCCCTTTACTTTCGATAGTTACATTAATGCCAAAGGTGTAAAACGGCTATTTGCCTCGGGTTGGAAAAACCTGCAGGTAAACGCGACCGATACGCTGTTTATATCGGACCATGTGGATTGGAATGATATTTTGCAAATGGTGGAGCATACACAACCCACCCAAATATGGACTTTGCATGGAAACGGAAAATATTTGAAAAAATACTTTGGTGATAGTATATTTGTTAAAC
>JBIOHE010000695.1:0-1656 GCA_044448725.1 Sphingobacteriales bacterium
GCTCTCGGCTGTCACTCAGCCGAATGCCCCGGGGCTCGCCGTGCTGGTCCAAAAAGACGGCAAGATCATTTTTGAAAAAGGCTATGGCGTCCGCGAATTGCGCAGCGCGGCGAAAATTACGCCGGAAACCAAAGTGAGAAGGTTGGTTTAGCTGAGGTTTTAGTAGTTGTAAAGGTTGTAAGGGTTATAAAAACCAAGAATTTGTTTTTACAATTTCATACCTACCTTTACAACCTTTAAAACATTTACAACTATTACAACCAAAATGAAACACCTCAATATAACAGTAAAAGGAAAAGTGCAGGGCGTTTTTTACAGGGGAGCCACCAAAGCTGTGGCCGATCACCTGGGGGTTAAAGGCTTTGTTAGAAATGAACCCGACGGCGATGTTTTCATTGAAGCCGAAGGGGATAATATCGCGCTGGACATGTTTTTAGACTGGTGCCGTGAGGGGCCGGAACATGCATTGGTAAGTTCTGTTGAAAGTCATGAAGGCGAATTGAAAAATTACCGTAATTTTGAGCTCGTAAAAAAGAGTTTATAACAGGTATAAAATTAAAAACTAATTCGTAGCAGCACCATTGTCAACCGCTAAAAAATTCGCCGGACAAACAGCCATTTATGGTGTGAGCACTATTGCCGGCCGTGTATTAAGTTTTTTCCTTACGCCCCTATATACAAGTACAAAAGCGTATGCTCCAGGCGCTTATGGTGTGCTTACCACCATGTTTAGCTATGTATCCGTATTAAATCCGGTATTGGCCTTTGGTATGGAGACCACTTTTTTCCGGTACCTTAATAAGCATCCGGAAAATAAACAACGGGTTTACAACAACGCATTTGCTTCGGTAGCAGCCGTAACCATACTTTTTTTACTATGCACGGTGCCATTTGTCGGCCCGATAGCCACTTTTATCGATGTTAGTCACGGAGCAGTTTTAACCCATGCTGCACCGTCAACTAAAATAGCTGCCAGCCATGCCGATTTCGTAACCTATATCGATTATTTTTTGGGGATATTGGTAATTGATGCGTGGTGCGTTATTCCCTTTGCCAAAATACGGGCGGATGGGCGGCCGGGGAGATATGGGGTTATAAAATTGATCAATATCGGCATATTCATTAGCCTTAACCTTACATTTATATTGGTGCTGCCATATTGGGTCCGCCATCATCTTGCAGGCGCATTATGGATTAGCAGCTGGTATGTAAAAGGATGGGTGGGCTATGTGTTTCTGTCAAACCTGATTGCAAGTATCATTACATTTTTGCTCCTGCTGCCCGAATTGCTAAAGATAAGATTTGATTTTGACCGGAAAATGCTGCTTGATATGTACAGCTACAGCTGGCCGGTATTAATAGCTAACCTGTCGTACATCGTTAATGAAAATTTAGATAAAATATTGCTGGGCCAGCTTTTACCCCCAAAGGTAAGTTTACATGATGTTGGTATTTACGGCGCCTGCGCTAAAATATCATTGTTCCTGAGCATATTTATCCAGGCATTCCGTTTGGGTGCCGAGCCTTTCTTCTTCAGTCACGCAAAAAATAAAAATGCAGGCCAAACTTATGCACGCATTATGGACTATTTTGTTATTGCAGTGTGTGTAATATTTGTTGCCTTGATAGCGAATATCGAAATACTTAAGTATTTCA
>JBIOHE010000696.1:0-1651 GCA_044448725.1 Sphingobacteriales bacterium
AGTTTAACTACATGACTAAAAGAAACATTATAGTTCGTTACGTTACACCAGCCGATGCTGATGCTATAATCGAATTCCGTATCCGGCAATTCAAAACAGCAAGGGAATTTGAGATACTATATTTTTTAGCCTTATCAAAACAACGCGGCCGAATACTCATTGCAGAAATTGATAGCGTAATCGTTAGTACCATGCAGATTGAAATAGTGAAAAATTTGAGTGATTTTAAAAGTATTGATGGTGATGTACCTGATGATATAGCGTTTAATGCCTATCCCACTTTATATTTAAGTAAAGCAGCAACCGAAAAGTCGTTAAGAAATACCGGACTTAATAGTTTACTAAGAATAGTAAGTTTAGAAAATGCTTTGGATCACGCTGAAATTTGTTCCCTCTCGGGAACAGCTTATGAAAATGCACCCCGTTTGCATTTACTTGAACGATTAGGGTATAATATCAGGATTATTAAACAAGCAGATTTCAATTATTCCAGAACAACGGGGAATATGTTTTTTCTTTGCTTCTTTGCTTGTTAAACGGAAGTTCAGAGATGCTTTACATTTATTAAAACAGGAGGTGGCCACTTTAGAAAAAGATTTCAATGTGATATTCCAAAATATTTTTAAAATGGCAAATGTGGATGAACTATAAAAAATTTATAACAGCTTAGTTCCGGAGTGAACTGGATAAATGATTTCGTATTTTTATTACTTGAAAAACATAGTTTCCGGCACATTCAAAATACAATCGTTAGAACAATGAGAAAAATATTTTATCTGCTCATTTTAACAGGGCTGCCGTATCAACCAGCGTTTGCCCAAACCAAAGACCCTAAAACCGTAGTAGAGCTAACGGTAAACCAGCCATCGCAATATGTGCGTATCCGTTTAATGTACGATAAATACAGGCTGCTGGATGCCCAGGGATTTACGGCCAAAATAAGCAACCTGTTAACCAATAAAAAGGTGCGGGTTACAGGTACCCTTGTGGCCAGTTTGGTTTGCGGAAGTGAAAAGACATCGGATTTTGACGTAACACTCGACCCGGGTGCAACCCAGGGCGGTGCCTGGGAAGATTTGAGCGGCTTAACCAGTGCCGTGAGCGATAATGATTGTGCCAACAGCTACGAAAAAATATATAACATTCCGGCCGATCCTATCGCATACAATCAGAACAGGATCAAAACGCTATTACTGCGCAATTTCAGGGCGATGATTGTTGAGGATCAAAGTACCAATCAAACAGGTAACACACAAACCAATAACCCGGTAAATAACAGCCAACCAGCTAATATCCCTGCGAAAAAAGACGTAGCTCCTCCAATCAACTCAAGTGCGCTACAACAGCAAATACAGCAAAATAATCAACGGCAACAGGTATTATCGGAAAAGCTGGCAGGGGAAGACAAATTAGTTGATATCGGTGCCCAGGCGATAGTGAGTATTATAAGCGCGATAGGGAACAGCAACCATAATAATGATGACTTCATTGAAAAACGTCAGGCCGCTGCGGAATACCGCTCACAGATAAACGATCTTAAAACAAAGCAGCAACAGGCGGCCATTCTGCTAAATGATTATATGAATTTAGATAGGATCAGACTAGTCACGGCACCATCTGCGTACGATAAATTATTAGCCATTAATAATAT
>JBIOHE010000697.1:0-1650 GCA_044448725.1 Sphingobacteriales bacterium
ATACAGAAGCGAGACTAATAAGCCAGTTAAAAGAGAGCGACTATACCAATACCCGCAGTTATTTGGGAAGCGCCAGCTACGAGTTTAGTTTTAAAGAGGAAAAATTTAATGTTGAGCCATGCGTAATGGTTAAAGGTATGCCGGGCTTAACGGTACAGGTAGATGGGGAAGTTACTGCCAACTACAAACGCTTTCTTTTTCTGGGGATAGGTTACCGGTCAGCTTACGGTGCTTCGGTTAATGCAGCGGTGCGCATTAGTAAAATATTTACCATTGGTTATGCTTATGAGTACCCGGTGGTGCCTCACCTTAATTATGCTATTACAAAAGGAACGCACGAGTTAATGGTTGGTATTTGCTTTGATAAGTGGCTTAAAAAGAAAGATAAAAAAGAGGAGGAGAAGGAAAAAGAGGAGCTCAATAAACAGGATAGCATCAGCAATAAACTGGATTCGCTGATACAAAAAATAAATCACCTGGATAGCGTTGTGACGGCAGGTTTAATTAGTAAACAACAAATGGATAGCGCCCGCCACAGCCTTGATTCCATACTGGCTAAAAACATGGAGCAGGATGAAAAGATTAAAGACCTGTACGACCGCATGGATAAAATGCGCAGCCAGTTTAAAGATAGCCTGGATAACATGGCCAAAGCATACCGTCAACGCGTAAAAGAGAACCCACCGGTTAATTTCCCCGATGCCATTAATAAGGATACAAAAGCCAACGAAGGAGAAATTTACCGTTTAAATAATGTAGGGTTTAATCTGAATAGCAGCTATCTAACCAAGGAATCTTATAAGCAATTAGATAACGTAATAAGTTTTCTGAAACTGAATCCTAACATCCATATCCGCATAGTAGGTAATACAGATTCAATTGCATCTTCCAAGTATAACCAATGGCTAAGCGAAAGAAGGGCCATGAGCGTTTACGATTACCTGCTAAACCACGGCGTTTACGGCGACCGGTTGGTATATGTTGGCTTTGGTGAAAAAGTGCCGATAGCCGATAACTCCACAGAAGCCGGCCGGGCAACAAACCGCAGGGTTGAATTTGAAATTGTTAAGTAATAAACAGATTAATATCGCTGGTCATCAACCGGTGGTGGTGGCGTGTATTTGCGCTGCTGTGTTTTTTGCTGGTTGTTATTGCTCTTTGCCCCTGCGTCAAACTTCCATCCTAAGGTAAGTACCAGCGTAGAGGCAGTATTTATGCTATTTACGGGCAAGGTGTTTGTCAGTTGATAACTGGCATCTTTCGACCAACCGTATATGTAAGCAAAATCAGCGTAAAAATGCGTTAACCTTACACCTAACCCCAAAGTAAAAGCGTTTCTTACATCGGTTGCCCCATTTGCCATTGGAATGTATTGTTGACCATTTTTGTAAGGTGACGTTGAAAAATTATAACCGGCCCTTAACCTCATCATTTTAATGGCTCCTTCTAAACCGGCATGTATGGTATGTGTAAATTTGTAGGTGCCTGCAATTTGCTGGTTATAATAAGGTTCAACCTGCATCGAGTCGTTCGGCACATGCATCCGTGTAGCCCCGAGATTCTGAATATCATAATCGACAGAAATAAACCCATACTCTTTGTAAAAGAAACTGGCGCTAAAATCGCCTTTCATAGGTGTTCGTATACCAT
>JBIOHE010000698.1:0-1648 GCA_044448725.1 Sphingobacteriales bacterium
ATCTATAACTTATAAAGATCAAAACAGATACAATTACCAGTCCCCCTGCTGCGGGGACTGGTAATTGTTTTGTATAGTGGAACCTGATTTTGATAAATTAGCCTTCCGGTAAAACGGGAGTAATCTGCAACTGATTATTATGATGAAAAACAAAAGATTAGACCTCTCGTACAGCCAGATGAAATGGGAAACCATTTTTAAACGTATATTGGTAGTAATGAGTGTTATTTTGCTGATTATTGTGGCCGGTACCCTGGTGACACTCATCATGCAATCAATGCCGTCCATTAAATCACTGGGGATAAAATATTTATGGGGAAAAGTATGGGACCCGGTTAATAACATTTATGGCGCTTACCCTTTTTTAATGGGCACTTTGCTTACCTCGTTTATTGCGCTTATTATTTCTATCCCTTTTTCGTATGCGATTTCTATTTACCTGGGCGAGTATAACACTAAGGGCTGGCTGTCGAACCTGTTAAAAAATACAATTGAACTTATTGCAGCGGTACCATCTATTATTTATGGTTTTTGGGGATTGTTTGTGCTGGTGCCGATTATACGGGCGTTTGAAATGAAAATTGGCGTAGCGCCTTACGGTGTGGGCATTTTCACAGCATCGATAGTATTATCGGTGATGATCATCCCTTTTGCGGCATCGCTGGGTATATCATTAATACGAATGGTGCCTTCGCCATTAAAAGAAGGGGCTTATGCACTTGGGGCAACGCGGTTTGAAGTTATCAGGAGCGTAATTTTGCCGTACACCAGTAATGGCTTGTTTGCAGGGATACTTTTATCACTGGGCCGGGCCCTTGGCGAAACAATGGCTGTAACCTTGCTGATAGGTAATACCAGTGCTGTTGGTCAAACCTTTAAGGATGTTTTTTTTGGCCCCGGCAATACCATGGCCAGCGTTATCGCCAATGAGTTTACCGAAGCCGATCATACCGTGTATCTATCAGCCCTTATTGAACTTGGTTTAGTGCTGTTTTTTGTTACTGTGATTATAAACCTTATCGGCAAAAGGCTGATTACAAGATACACTAAGAAATAATCAAATGGACGCAAGAATAAAAATCAGAAATACCAAGAGTATTTTATTTAAGTCAGTGATCATATTTTTGGCATTTGTTATCACCATTCCTTTAATTATCGTTTTGCTTTATATTGTTAAGCAGGGTATAACAGAAGTTAACTGGCATTTTTTAACAAATATACCGGCGCCTGTCGGCGAAACCGGCGGAGGTATAAGCAACGCTTTGTTAGGCAGTTTAATTATTGTTGTTATGTCGGCAGTAATAGCCATTCCGGTTGGGATACTCGCAGGTATTTACCTAAGCGAAAATCCCGGGACCAAACTTGCATATTACACTGGTTTATGTGTTGATATTTTACAGGGAGTGCCTTCAATTGTAGTAGGTATTGTAGTTTACTTTTGGGTTGTAAAACCGCTGGGCACATTTTCGGCCATGTCCGGGAGTATAGCCCTGGCTATTATGATGCTGCCCATTGTTATTCGCTCAACCGAGCAAACGCTGCTTTTGTTGCCGCCTTCGCTTAAGGAAGCGGCGTTATCGCTTGGCGTGCCTTACCACAGGGTAATTTTAAAGGTTGTTGTCCCCTGCGGTTTTGCGGGTATATTATC
>JBIOHE010000699.1:0-1644 GCA_044448725.1 Sphingobacteriales bacterium
GCTGTATTTTTTTAATTATTACTGCTATAACAGTAATAAGTGCCTATTAAACAGATTTCTATGACTTCCAATGACATTGCAACTATGGTGCAATTTTACCGAAAACAAAGTGGCCTCTCTCAACGAGATTGCGCCAAAATAGCAGGCATAGGCAAAACTGCTTTATTTGACATTGAAAAAGGTAAAGAATCAGTGCAATTAAAGACCTTATTAAAGGTATTGGATGTGCTTAATATTCAAATGAAATTTAATACACCTTTTCCTAATAAGGGCGATTTATGAGAAAAGCCAAAGTGTTGGTTAATGGCATTGATGCGGGAATACTTGAGGAAACTGATAATGGTCTTTATCAGTTTACATACCACCATCAATATAACAATGCCCCGGTTTCATTGACCATGCCTTTAGGAACAGGAATTTATGAATTTGAACAGTTTCCCTCGTTTTTTGAAGGCTTATTACCAGAAGGTGTGATGCTTGATGGCCTTTTACGCAAACACAAGCTGGATAAAAATGACTTGTTTGGGCAGTTAGTTCAAGTGGGGCACGATCTTGTGGGTGCTGTAACTATAGAGGCGTTAAAATGAAGCGCTGTCCGATTACCTATGAACTTATCGGCGATAATGATGCTTATTCAATACGTGGATTGCGGTGCTTATCGCCACAATTAAAACACTTGGCTGTGCTGGGTCTTAGTGCTGATGAGCAACGACAAGAAGCCATCAGTCGTGCTGGAAAAATGTCTATTCAGGGCGTACAAACAAAATTAAGTGCTCAGCTAAAAATAAAGGAAGGTTGTTTCAAAATTGTTGATGAACAGGGGCACTATATTTTAAAAACACAAAGTGCTCATTATCTTGAGTTGCCTGAAAACGAAGCCATCACCATGACTTTAGCAGAAACTGTTGGCATTGAGATTCCGGTGCATGGTTTGCTGTATGCAAAAGACAACAGTATGACCTATTTTATTAAACGCTTTGATCGAATAGGGCCTAATAAAAAGGCCGCTGTGGAGGATTTCGCACAGCTTTCTGAACGGCGTCGGGATACAAAATACAACAGCTCTATGGAACAAGTCATAGAAGTTGTTTCTAAATTTTGTACCTTTCCTAAGATAGAGTTTATTAAATTACTGAAGTGGTCCCTATTTAATTTTTTGGTTGGCAATGAGGACATGCATTTAAAAAATTTTTCATTAATTACCAAGAATCAAAAAATTTATTTGTCACCAGCCTATGATCTACTAAACACAAGCATTGTCATGCCTAATCCTAAGGAGGAAATCGCTTTGCCTTTAAAGGGTAAGAAAAATAATTTAACGAAAAAAGATTTTTTGTCTTATCTGGCAGTGGAGCGCTTGGGATTAAATCAGGCGATAATAGAGGATGTAGTCAAAGATTTTTTAGTGGCAATACCTACCTGGTTTCAGCTTATTGATAACAGCTTTTTATCTTCTGGAATGAAGGAAAAATATAAAAACTTGCTTGAAATGCGCAAGCGTCAATTATTTGTCTAAGGGGCTGTTGATCTTTTAATTAATTCATAGTGTTGTGTAGGAAGAGAACATTGTTTGTAAACTCAGTTTACATGCGCTATACTGTATTTAAATCAAAGATCTTCAAAAAATCCAATGTTTAATAAACC
>JBIOHE010000700.1:0-1640 GCA_044448725.1 Sphingobacteriales bacterium
CCTTCTCTTCAGACCGTGAACACTGTACCCCTTTTTCAGCAACAACTCAGCCAAATAGGCGCCGTCCTGTCCTGTAATGCCGGTAACAAGTGCGACTTTGTTCATAGGTTTCCTCACACAGATAACATATCGTTAATAACAATAAATTACGAAAAACCGTTTGAAAACTATTAATTTGATAAACCTCGAGCAAAAAGAATGCTTTTTACACAAGAAATAACATATAGTATGGCTCAAACATGATCCAGGGCAAAACAGGTGGATTTTACCGCGAAGACGCGAAGAACGCAAGGAAATCTTGGGCTTTATTTAAAAAACAAGCTGGGAGTGATTAATCATACGCGTTATGTCATGCTTCATTTGGGATCGTTCTAGTTCACAACAAAGTTGTGGCTATATATATAGCTCAAGCCAGCTACACTTATTCAATGAGAATTTTTCTTTGGGTCCATAAATGAGCACGCAAAAAAAACGGCAGCCCCACACCAGTATTTAGCATGAATGCTACAAAAAGATAGGCAAAGGAAAGCGCCAAAGCCTGCTCTTTGGGCACACCAAATCGAGAAAGAGAGAGCCAAAATGCCAATTGAAGTACACCGAGCGCCCCTGGAGCAGCAGGGATAAGAAATCCGAGATTAACGAAAAGAAAGAGCAAGAGTGCAGCTTCATATTTCATTATAACACCGGAGTGATAAATAAGGGCAAAGAGCGACAGATAGGTAAATATCCAAGAAAAAAGGCTCATAAGAACTAAGTATATGATTTTCTTTACATCGCGCAATTGATTAAGAGGGGCGAGAAAATGAAAGACAATTTCAAGTAATCTCTGGGGAATAAAGGTGAGTTTATGCCTGTTTTTTTCCAGTTTTTCCGAATTGATTATCAAAAGTGCCACAACCACCACAATAATCAGCCAAATGAGCAAGACAATGCCCACGATCCTCTGCGATAAGCCATGAATCCCTAGTAAAAAGCTCACAACGAGTAAGCAGCCCAAAGAATTAATGTCCATGATACGTTCAATGAAAATTGTGGATACTGCGCTTGTGCGGCGAAGTCCCGTCATGGATGAAAGGTATTGAGCGCGAAACAGCTCCCCGGCGCGAAACGGAAGCACTCCATTGACCATACAGCCGACGACAATACCTCCGAATAACGTCGATAGACTTATTTTCTTCATCGGCAGCGTAGTAATGCGCCACATAAAGGTTCTCGCTATATACGATAAACAGATAAAAAACATGCAAAGAAGCAGCGAGTAAAGATTTATTTTCTTCAATGACAGAAAAAACTCATGAAAATCAGCTTGGTAAAACGCACCAGCTAAAAAAATGAAACTAGTTATTATTCCAACTGCGATACTTAATCTTTTTTTATTTATCATGGTATATTAATGATGCTCGTTAATAATTTTCAAAAAAGTTTGCCTGGGTTGACAAAAGCACAATATAGCGCGCTTAGTCTGATATTTTATAAATCATAATATTGTCATCTATTTTCTCAATTAAGCGGAAATTATCATTAAGATATAGTTGAAAATCCTCTAAAAACTTAAATGGAGACTCCCTCGCATTGTCCGGTAAATAGTTTTTTGAATAAATAAACAGGGTAGGGTTTCTCAGCACCTGAATGTTATTCAC
>JBIOHE010000701.1:0-1632 GCA_044448725.1 Sphingobacteriales bacterium
CACAGTCAAACCCACGCCGGTTTCCGACAAGATGTCGCTTGAGCTATATATATTCAAAAGCTTTTCAAATGAGCTGAATAAATTGCCTGACGGCAGCTATTACTTGTATGTTTCTAACGTTATTATTGACAATAAAGGCATGCTTGTATATTACGAGTATGACGGTATAGCATCTCAGAAAAACAAAACAAAAGTACCTCTGGATATAAAAAAAGCTATGGATAGCAAAATAGACTCCATAATGAATAAAGCCCCTGTCTTTAAGCCCGGAAAGGTAAATGAACATGTTGTTATTGTACGTACCGATATCATGTTAAGTATGTTTACAATAGTTGTCAAAAAACACAAGGCTACTTTTGTCAGGTCGTTTTAAGAACAACTTAAAATAAGGGATGCCAAAAAACACAATAATCAATCACATTCAAATCACATTTCCATATTATGAGTCATTGCCATTGAGTAATTGAATAATTAGTATTACATTTGTCCCGGCTTAGTAAAACTTTCAAAATAATTTACACAAAAAAGGGCGTTCTACAATACAAAAAGTGAGTAAGTTATTTTGAAAGTTTCACTTATTACGGTATATCCGCCGCGGCGGAACGGGTTCTTTAAGTTTTGATTCAATAGAAATCTATTCTTTAGCTTACAATTTTTTAAATTTTGATGGAATATAATACTACACGCAGCAGACTGCTGATGCCTGAATATGGGCGTAACGTGCAAAAAATGATAGAGTACCTGGTAACGATAGAGGACAGGGAAAAGCGCCTGAAGCAGGCAGAAGTGGTCATAGAGCTGATGGGGACGCTGAATCCGCACCTGAAAACTATTGAGGACTACAAACATAAACTGTGGGACCACCTATACCAGATGACCGATTTCAACCTCGATGTGGACTCTCCATATCCCTGCCCCACGCCGGAGATGATATTTAAAAAACCGGAGGTGCTGCCTTACCCACAAGAGAATATACCGCACCGTCATCTCGGTAAGAATATACAGGCGCTGCTCGATAAGGCGCTCGCGGAAACTGATGAAGAGAAAAGACAAGGGCTAACCCAGGCTATTGGTTATTATATGAAGCTCGCTTATGCCAACTGGCATAAAGAGCCGGTGCATGATGATATGATCAAAAGCGAGATTAAAGAAATTACAGGTGGTCAACTGGTATATGAAACCGGTGGACCCCGTGTGCATTTTGATAACAACAGGGGCTTTAAGCAACGCAATAGTAACCGGAATTTCAAAGGACAGGGCGGACAAGGTGGTGGCGGTCAACGCAGTAATTTCCGTGATCGTGATAATAATGGCGGAGGCGGTGGTTACGGGAGTAACAACTACAATAAAAACAGGAAGTTTAAGAAGAAGTAAAACACACCTCTGACACCTAAAGGGGAATGTCATTAAGGAAATGATCCCAACGGGATCAAACGTTTATAGTAAAAAAGTTACCAAATTCACGATGCCGAAGGTATTGCACCTGCTTTTTAAGTACATTTATACTTATCGAAATCCTTAACTTAATAACATCGCCCTAAAGGGAACCATGAATTGGAATTTGGGTTTTGAGATTTTGGGAATTTATTAATTATTAAAATGAGGAAGCCCCTTTAGGGGTTTGGGGTATGA
>JBIOHE010000702.1:0-1629 GCA_044448725.1 Sphingobacteriales bacterium
CCTACTATGGCAACCTCCGCAGTTTTGATGATGATCATTTTGAAAAATTTGACATTATTTTAACCTCTTATGGTGTAGTCAGGCTTGATATCGAACACCTGGCCAGGTTTAACTGGCATTATATAATTTTGGATGAAAGTCAGGCCATTAAAAACCCCGATGCCCAGGTTACCAGGTCGCTCCAATTATTGAAAGCCAAAAACCGGCTGATATTAAGCGGCACACCGGTGCAAAATAATACTTACGACTTGTTCGCCCAGTTTAATTTTATAAATCCAGGTTTTTTAGGCCACCGTGAGTTTTTTAAAAGGGAGTTTGCCACACCTATAGATAAGTACGGGGAGAAACTCAAATCAGAACAATTGCGGCGTATGATATACCCCTTTATGTTGCGGCGTACCAAAGAGCAGGTTGCCACAGATTTACCTGATAAAACGGAAACAATACTTTGGTGCAGCATGAATAAAGCCCAGCGGGGTATGTACGATGATTATAAAAACTATTACCGTAACATGCTGCTCAAAAAAATTGATGAAGAGGGTATGGGTAAATCGGGCATTTACGTGCTCGAAGGCCTGCTCCGGCTGCGCCAGATATGTGATCATCCGGCATTAATAAAAGATGACAACGAAGCTCCGGGTGAATCGGTAAAAACCGAGGAACTTATGCGTGAAATCCAGGAAAATTCCGGCGGGCATAAGCTGCTGGTATTTTCACAATTCACCGAAATGCTGGGCATAATAAAAAAGGAGCTTGAACTTGCCGGCATATCCCATTGTTATCTTGACGGCAGTACCCCGGGTGCAAAACGCAAAGATGAAGTAAAACGTTTCCAGGAGGACGAGAGCATTAAGGTTTTCCTGATATCGTTAAAGGCAGGCGGGGTTGGGCTTAACCTCACTGCGGCAGACTATGTTTACCTGGTTGATCCCTGGTGGAACCCTGCCGCCGAACAACAAGCGATTGACCGCACCCATCGCATAGGGCAAACCAGGAAAATCTTTGCCTATAAAATGATTTGTAAGGATACCGTTGAAGAGAAAATACTGCAATTACAGCAAAAAAAGAAATCCCTTGCTGATGACCTGATTAGCGAAGACGCTGGCTTTGTAAAAAAATTAACAAAAGAAGATATTGCCTTTTTGTTTAGTTAACGCAAGTAATTTAATTCCTTAAATGCAACTTCAATTGCGGCTTTAAATTTTTTAAATGAGTTTAAACTATTCAATTTCTCAATACTGATTTTTTGACCGATTGGTTGATAAAGTTCGCCTATCGTTAATTTGAAACGTCTTCCCGGCAAAGATTCCTGAGCTATTCTGAGGGCATTTTCTATCAATGCTTTCGGGTTTGCCATTAATTCCGGAGGCCTGTTTATATTTAGGGTTTCATCTGATAATGTAGTGCCTATTTCACTTTTAAATAACTCCTTATCAGCAAGCATCCACGATTCAGACATAGTTATTGGAACGATTGGGACGATAATTTTGCAAATCCCGTCAGGATTTTTTTGGATTGATTTAATTGCAGGAATTATTTTATAGTTAAAAACGTGTGAATCGTCTATTTGATCGGCATCTGCGTGGACGCACAAAATAAATATTCCAGTATTAAAAGCCTCTTTTGCAG
>JBIOHE010000703.1:0-1628 GCA_044448725.1 Sphingobacteriales bacterium
AATCCATTTAAATCAAATGAATAAACAATGTATATGGCGGTTGACGCTAATAATAATGAACATAACGGTCCTAAAAGCAATATCAGGAATTCTTTAATAGTTGATAGCCCAATTGGGTTATGTTTAACCATGCCGGCTTTCCATTTGAATGGGTTTACCCTAAAATATATAATCAATCTTTTACCAAAAGATATACATTTTGAATTTTGAATGTCGCCATAAGACCCTAAAAACACCGTTACTTTTTCTTTGGTAAACAACGTAGCCGGGATTGCATGGCCTAATTCATGAAACAGTATAGTCAATAACCTTGCTGCTATTAATATTAATAGGAACAGCGGCAAAATTACAACAGGATAAACATAGCTATCATTCATTATGATTCAGGTTTAAAACAAAATTAAAAATACTATAAAAAATAATTGATGTCAATTGTATTCACAAATACAGCTCCAAATCTCCTTTGCCTTCTCTTATCACTTCAAAGTCCCCGCCGGTACAATCAACGACAGTTGAGGCTACGTTATCACCATAACCTCCGTCAATCACCAGATCGACCAGGTCTTCATATTTTTCGTGTATCAGTTCGGGATCGGTGGAGTACTCTATGATTTCGTCCTCATCTTTTATGGAGGTGGAAAGGATGGGGTTGCCCAATGCTTTTACAATTTCGCGGGCAATGGCATTGTCGGGCACCCTGATACCAACCGTTTTTTTATTGGAACTTAACAGTTTCGGTACGTTATGGTTGGCGTTAAAAATAAAAGTGAACGGACCGGGTAAAGCTTTTTTCAATACCCTGAACGTCGTATTATCTATCGGCTTGATATAATCGGAAATATGGCTCAGGTCGTAGCAGATAAATGAAAAGTTCGCCTTTTCGGGCTTGATGTTCCTGATCCGGCAGATGGCTTCAATAGCTTTATGGTTGGTAATATCGCACCCAAGCCCATACACCGTATCCGTAGGATAAATGATCAACCCGCCTTTGCGCAGCACTTCCACCACCTGTTCAATGGCTTTTGGGTTGGGGTTTTCCGGGTATATTTTGATGAGCATAGTTTAATTTGGATGATCGATTTCGGATTTGTATAATTTTTTCGGATATCCTGACGCCTCTCAGAACTTCAAATTCATAAATTCCAAACCCAGATTCCGTTTTATTAGTCCGAAATCTTTTAGAAGCTGTATAAAAACTATAACGGTGAGGTAGTTTAATATTTACATGGGCCGAACCTATGGTTCTCCATTTTTTATAATTTGCATTTCCAACGGATTAAAATCCGTTGCTACCATATTGTCCGAGACTACGTCTCTTGGTGTATAGGTTTAAGGATGGTTACCAGGGAATATTTACTCTGGCAACGATGTCATTTTTATTCTGTTTTCACCAAGCAGCGATTTCATTTTCCCGTTTTCAAATAGCCCGTTGTTATTTTCTGCATTTTTCCTCACGGCCTTCGCTTCCTTGTTAATATCGTCCATTGTTAATTCAGACAAACCATATTTTTCCGCAAGCTCAACACACTTGTTTAGGTTTTGCCGTGATAACTCATTGCTGATCAGGTCAACAAAATCACTAAAAGTAAGTTTGTCATTCTTTAAGCCAAATTTGTTATACTCAATAT
>JBIOHE010000704.1:0-1622 GCA_044448725.1 Sphingobacteriales bacterium
AAAAAGGGCAAAACAAAATGGATAAAAACAAAAATAACAACGAAGGCTTTATACCTATACATGGCGGTTACCGGAACCTGATAACCTACCAAAAAGCTGAAGTTATTTATGATGGCACCGTTTATTTTACCAACCGGTTTTTTAAAAAGTACGACCGCACCGTTGACCAAATGGTGCAGGCTGCCCGCTCGGGCAAGCAAAATATTGCTGAAGCAAGCATGGCCTCAGGCACCAGTAAGGAAACTGAAATAAAACTAACCAATGTTGCCCGGGCCAGCCTGGAAGAACTTTTAATTGACTATGAAGATTTTTTAAGGACCAACAAGCTAAAAATCTGGGAGAAGGACCATCGTTTAACGCTTCGCTTCAGGGAATTGAACCGGACACCCGACGCCAATTACCAAACCTATATCAAGGCCATTGAAAACCCCGAACCCGAAATTTGTGCAAACTCGATGATATGCCTAATAAAAATTGTAAGCTATCTTTTAAACCAGCAGATAAAAACCCTGGAAAAGGCATTTATTAATGAAGGCGGTTTAAGAGAAAGAATGACGAAAGCAAGGATTGAAAAAAGAAATAAAAAATGAGGGGTACAGCCGGCTATTTCCTGAGACTTTTGGGACACGGGGGACCGGGAAGGGGAGCGTTTTACTTGCCAGCATTAAAAGATCCCACAGCGGAAAATGCTAAGTAAGTGCAGACACTGCGGCGACTAAGATCGTAGACTAACCATTACTATGACGACTAATTTTTGCAGCAATGATAAAAGACATTATCAAACCCAACAACCCATGAATGATTATTGCTCTGATAGAATTTGATATCGCATTTGGCATGTTTAATTGCGCATTGCCAAACCACATAACCGTTGTAGAAATTAAGCAACCAATAAAGGCTACGAGCACACCGGAAAGGATAATTGCGCCTTTGGTAATACTACTTTCTGCATACAATCTTTGCAAAGCCCAGTTAAGATAAAAATATATGATGAAGAGAATAAGAATGCCGAGCATACCGCGAAACTTAGAATCGAAATGCGCCTTATCATAAATTGCAGAAAGTGACCATAGAGTAAGGAAGATAGCATAACCAATTGCATACTTCGGGATTGGCAATAACAGCCCTAATTTATCGCTCATAATAGATATTCAGTTATGCGTCTATACCAAAAATAAAAATAACTTGTTCAGATAAAAATCAGGTATTCAGTCCCACAGTGCACAATGTTGCGCAAATGGAACGCTTGAGGCGAAAATTGATTTTGTGCCTCTGTGAGTTTTCAGTCCTGGGTAGTTATTCATACATAGTCCGCTGTCCAAAGGCGCTGCGGCAGACTACGCATAGCGGGGGAATTGTCATGGCACTTTCACTTTATAATTATAAAACTATTTTATTGTGGTTTATGGTTAAGGAATTCAGTAATTTTTCTATATTTAGTTAACTTATGAAACCATCTGCGTTTCTGATATTGCTGCTTTTAATCCCTGCCTTCGGGCTGTTTTCGCAGCATCCCTATAATCCCTTTATTAAGGAGGGTGCCCATTGGGAGATTGATAATACCCAATGTGATTTCCTTGGCATGTGCGACCCCGGCACCCCCGCCACTGATTATATAGATG
>JBIOHE010000705.1:0-1617 GCA_044448725.1 Sphingobacteriales bacterium
ATTATAATGAAGATAAAGTTTAATTTGAATAGCTGAGAAACCGGGAATACTGAAAATACCGCGGCAGGTTCGCGGAGGGATATTTGTCGGATAAAGTACTTATGTAACAATTATTAAGCCCCCGTTTTTTATGATTGTAAATTGTGATGTGAAAATCCGGGCGATTAATGATTTTATCCTGTTTGATAAGGTTTCCCGTTTTAAAGACTTGCGAGGAAGATCTGGTATGCCCGGCTCGCTTAAAGGTTCGATAAAGGCATCTGTACCCTCCATCAGCATACTCTCCCGGATGATTTTATCCCTTATTTCAGGGTCGGAATTTACAATGTCATCCAGCTCAGTCAATTCATTAAAGGTTGCTTCGCCTGTTTTTTGCCTTTTTATTAATATCTCGAAACGGTCCTGCAAAAAAGTGCGCCGTTCTGGTTTTTTATGGTTGTTCATTTTGACCTCCCTGTTTCTTTAAACAGGACTGCAAACAATGTGCCTATGTTTTAAATATCTAATTAGCAACGTATTATGTTTTGATGCAAGGTGGTAAGTGCAACGTTTTGATACAGCAAGCCGTTCGATTCCGGTCAATGTTTTTTTCATGTTTGCAGCAGGGTACGTATAAAAGGGAAAAGCTAAAAGCAGGTTTTTTTAGCTTTCACCCTTCTGCTTTTAGCTTTCGCCTTATAATATATGATGGAGCCGCAGGGATTTATTCAATCCCTGCGATCGGAATTTAATTAGCCGCCCGGGCTATGTAATAGCACTCGTAAGCCAGATGCCGGTTGTAGTCGTTGGCAATACTTTTGTAGCAAAATAGGTCGGCAATAGTCCCTATACCAAAAATACCGCCTGTGCATAAATAGAGCAATCCCAGCGTAATATTGCCGGTCATAAATCTTTGCACGCCTGCAAAACCTAAAAAGCCCAACAGGGTAGCCAGCAAAATATCAGTCGGATTTTTTCGCCTGTTGTTATAAACCAGCATGAAAGTTTGCATTTGGTTTTGACTAAGGCCCGCTGAGGCATGGTGAATAAAACTGTATTCATCCATGGTCATTCCATCAAGGGTATTGGTATGTGGGTTTTGATAAGCGTCCATTTTTTTATCAGATTTGAGTTGTTTTAAAATTCTGATATAAAATTAGCGCCTTATAAAAAAATGGCAATGTGAATTAGGTTAGCGGTTAAAACAAGTCGGTGAGTGGGGGAGTTTTGGCGGTGGATTTTTTTGATGTGCAGATTTCAGATGTGCGAATATGCAGATGGTTTTTAATACAGTGAGAATGCCCCCTACAGAAAATTATCATTATATTTGTTAGAAGAAAATAAATGATGGAAGAGCTATTAATTAAGGTAAAGGATGAAAAGGAATCTTCCTTTATTAAGGATTTGCTTAAAAAATTAAGAATTCAGTTTGAGACAATAGGGGAAAATGAGGGGCCTCCAGGTAAAGAGGTTAAGCAATCTGTAATCGACGGGCAATTAGCGTATAAAAACGGCGAAACTGACCAGTTTACAAAGATTGACCGGAAAGATTTATGGAAGTAGTTTATCGGCTTATTTTCTTTAAAGATGCCCTCAAAGATCCCCGCCTGTCCAAGCGTGCCGTGGTTGTGCAACAGC
>JBIOHE010000706.1:0-1616 GCA_044448725.1 Sphingobacteriales bacterium
GGACAGGAAGGAAGCGTTATGGTGGTATTTATTGTCTGCAACGAGGGCTCGGACCCGCCGATGATGGATATTCTCGGTTTAAAGGCTTCACAGGCCGCATATATCAACGATCCTGAACTCGGAATACAACAGCAGCATTCTGATGAAAGCCGCATTAAACAGATTGCTTTAAGCTATCTCAATAAGCATGGCATTGAAATAGGTGTGACCCCGGAAAGCGTCGTGCCCAATGAAAACTAAATCAAAAACAAAAAAATTCATAATATGAAAAAACATACAGGCTACGTTGACAACCTTACAAAATACAAAATTGACTTTGATGCCAACGAAGTATTTAAGGAAATGGTTTATCCATGCCTTACAAAAGAGGATTTTTGGAATAAGCTAATGACTACTTGCCCGAAGGCGGTTACTTCTTTTTGCAACTGGATTGACGAATATAAATCTGCAACATTATGGAATGACCTTTTTAATGGCGCAATAGCAGATACCTACGGTGGTAGAACGGAAGCCCCAAAATTTCACGATTTGCCTTTCCCTATGCAGTATGGGATTTTATGCCAATATTTTAATGATTTGATTGCCGGAGGCTATGTGTCTAATCGTTTTAAATGCCCTACTTACTCTTTAAACTTAACGGAAACTGTGGATGGAATCATAATGTCATTCATAGAGCATCAGAATATTTGTTCACTCACCGCCGGTTGTCAATGGCCTAAATAGAACAACCAACCATAACTTCCTAAACCCGCAAAAATGAAAAAAGCAGAAATTGAACCCAAACTACAGCAAATGCTGCAACAATCATTCGTCATTGACGGCTCTGGCCGAGAGGAGAAGGTAATTGCCTTTGCCATCGATGGACAAGCTGACAGAGTAACTATCACTACCGACTTTACTGCCTTCCGCCGGCACAGATTAAGCGAGATAAATGCCGAACTCCGCAAATACGTTGGAGTTGCTGATTATAAGAACCGGCTCCGCCTTCAGGAAGAGGCGAAGGTTGTCCGGGTTAAGGATAAAATAAAGCCAAGGCCTCAAATGAAATCGGCGGTAGCGCCAACTGTTACCACGACCATAGCGGCTGTATCTCATATTGATAGCAAGCAGCGAAGGTTGATTGAGGTCCTTGAGGCCTTGAAAAATAAAAATGTCATCGTTGAGATTTATATTGAGAAGGTGTTGCAATGCAAAATATTCCCTGAAAAGGGTTTTGTATCAATCACAACCAATTTTAAAACCAGGCACCACGACATAAGCGATAATATCGAACATGTACTAAGCGAGCTTTACGTTGAAGTAGTCGGAAGAAAAAAATAAGAAATAATGGGAGCACCAGCAGGTGCCGCTTCGCAATGGAGCAATATGAATTTTGTCAAATTTAGAAAAAATAAAAATCAAATACATGGCCACACTCACTTCTTATCAAATTAGAGAATTACGCCAATTTGCCGAAAACGCCAAAAACCTGGAAACGGGTAACCACCGCATTGATCAGGTTTCGCTTATAGTCGTTGACGTTTTTGACAATAGCGACGGAATATTCCGGCTTTACAACGCTATGGAATTAAAACCAGATAATCCAAACCAGTGGATTATTGACGAGGACGGAACAA
>JBIOHE010000707.1:0-1611 GCA_044448725.1 Sphingobacteriales bacterium
CCGCCCAGCAGGGTCAGATTGTTTTTGCCGAATTTATGCTGATAGGTAAACATATTTTCGTTCAGCCAGGTCATTGTTTTTGATTCGCCCAACAAAAGCTTTCCGCCAACTGCCTGCGCATCAACAGTAAGCGCCGAAAAATATTGGCTGTCGTTTACATCGTTATAATCAATTGACCATGTGGATTTGAATTTTAAATCCTTAGTGATCTTATACTCTGCAAACAATGAAGAAATGAACCGGTCGGTAAATGTGTGCGCATTTATTTCCCTGGCTGATTTAACAGGGTTATCTGACAGCCAGTAGGCCTGGTATTGGGTAAAATCAGTATAGACGCCCGGCGATGAGTACACCGGCATTAAGGGAGATGCACCCAGGGCATTGGTTACTATACCTGTATAAGTATTATCGTTAAAGCTGCGCTTATCATCCGAGTATGACGCACTCATATTCATTCCGAATGATAATTTGTCGGTTGCCTGATTATCAATATTAGCCCGTAAATTATAGCGTTTATAATAATTATTTATGATAATGCCATCCTGATCGTAGAAACTGCCGCCAACAAAGAATTTTGTTTTATCTGTTCCGCCGCGGGCTGATAATTCATAACTAACAACAGGGGCATTACGAAATATCGCATTTTCCCAATTGGTATTTACACCGCTCGCCAGGTTGTAATATGGTGCAGCCGGATTAGGTACCGCGTTCCCGGAAGCATCAACAATGCCGGCAGTTTGCATATCAGCCAGGGCAAAATGCGGGTTTGGGTTATTTGTCGCAATATCATTGTGATAAATCCAGATATCATTTGCAATGGCTGTATTGGTAAGGTTATAAAACTGCTGAGAGTTTAAAAACGGTATTTTTTTCTCAACCGATTGCATGCCAAGGTTTACATTAAAATCAAACGTGGTTTGCCCCGTTTTACCACGTTTGGTAGTAATCAATACTACGCCGTTCGCCGCACGTGAGCCATAAATTGCCTTTGAGGCATCCTTTAGTATTTCAATTGATTCGATATCATCGGGGTTAATGTCGGAAATAGAACTGATATTTTGCCCGCTCCCTACAGATTGGCCCGTAAGGTTATAGGATGTACCCAATGACGAATTGCTTTCGCTCACCATAGGCACACCGTCAACAACGTACAAAGGGTTTTGCGCACCCCGGATACTAACCGATAAACCTGCTCCCGGCGTACCTGACGGCTGTGTTACGTTAATGCCCGATAACTTGCCTTCGATACTTGCTGCCAGGTTTGATACCGGCTGGTCTTTAAATTCCTTGTTTTTAATGGAAGATATAGCGCCGGTAACTTCACTTTTTTTCTGGCTGCCGTAACCTACTACCAATACTTCCGAAAGTTGAGATTTAGCTTCAGTGAGCGTTACAGTAATGGTGGTTTGCGATTTAATTTCTACCGTCTTTTTATCAAAGCCCAGCAAAGAAAATGCAAGCACATTGCTTGCGCCATGCATTGTTAACGAAAAACTGCCGTCAACGGCGGTGGTGGTACCCTCGCTGGTGCCCTGGATGCTAACCGATACCCCTGGCAAAGGGCTCCCTTGTGCATCGATAACTGTCCCTTTTAGCGCATGGCTTTGGGCA
>JBIOHE010000708.1:0-1609 GCA_044448725.1 Sphingobacteriales bacterium
ATGCAAACACGTCATTGTAAGCCGGATACTCCGCTCAAAGTATTGATAAATGTTGAACGGCGAAGCAATCTCACTTAATACAAGCATATTTATTTTGTGAGATTGCTTCGCCGGTGTACAGCATCAATAAACTTATCTGAAAGAATACCCGGCTTACAATGACGTGTTTGCATTGGGATGATTATCATGCTGCTATATTTTGAAGTGTATATCCATATTTGCTTGCTTCCTTTTTAAGAAAAGCTATTTTCTTTGCTTCCTGCCTTGCTGTATCTACCTTTAATTTATCTTTGTCGAAAGCGGTTTTGTTTTTTACCATGCAATAGAATATAACAGCCAATTTTCTTGCTACCGCTTTCACAGCCTTTTTAGAGCCTCTTTGGGCAGATAATCTTCTGTATAGTTGTCCTAATGATCCCTTGTTTTGCCACATTGCTTGAGCTGCTTCCCGAAAAGCCTGTGTTGCTTTGTTTTTATTTACTCTTTTATCGTAACCTATAATCTTACCTCCTGACTTTTTCGGACGCGGGCTTAAACCAAGCCAGCTTGTAAAGTGTTCGGGTGTTGGCCACTTATTCATATCCAGTCCAGTAACAGATATAATCTCAAGAATACTGATTTCATCCAGTCCATCAATTTTTGTGAGGTCAACACCAACAATATGCTCTAAATGGCCCTTGACATTAATACTATACTGGTTTTTTCTTACCAGGCCTTTCTTTTGTTTGATTTGTGGCTTGTTGCCCTCCATATCTTCGGGAAGCATCTTTTTCAGAACTTCTTCAATATGCATTTCGTAGATCTTCATCTGTTCTTTAAAAAAATCAAATGCAACAAGTTGATGCTGCAATATTTTTATAAACTGGGGTCTGTAATGTCCATTGAGTGATTTGAGTAAATCCTCTTTGCTCGCTTTTAATCTATCCAAATCGACATCGGCAATCAAATCTTCGGGATTACTAATGCTTTTAGCTATGCCCCTCAATATTTTCATTCCAGATACACCTTCAATATCGCTTATTAAATGCTGAACTTTAATATTCATTTGGGTCAGTATTTTTTGAATACGGTTAAGAGTATCACTTTTTTGGTGCTGCAATATATCCCGCTCATGGAGATAGCCCCGCAGTTCACGATATATTTCCTGAGGAACATGAGACGCACGAAGCAAGCCATGTGCATGTAGCTGATGTAACCATTGGCTGTCTTTCACATCTGTTTTATGTCCATCGACATTCTTGAAGTGCCGGGGGTTGACCAAAGTAACTTTCATGCCATATCCTTCGAGTATCTGGAACAATGATATCCAGTATGGCCCTGTAGCTTCCATACCTACATCCCGAACCCCAGCATCGAAAATTGTTTTTGCCGCCTGTTCCAAATCTGATGTAAAGGCATCTACCTCCATCAGGTATTGATTACCTTCGGTATCGCTGTAAGATACCATCATCATCATGCTGCCCACATCAATGGCGGCGCAGCACGGACGGATTACCGCTAATTGCAGCGATTGTTTTTCTTGTTTTGTCGTTTTTGCCATAACTTTAAAGTTTAAGAAGCATGGCGAACTCCTGAACTTTAGAATGAAACAAGCTTACAAACGTGGTAG
>JBIOHE010000709.1:0-1608 GCA_044448725.1 Sphingobacteriales bacterium
ATATTTTTCATAACGAAGTTTATATAATAACACCTATGAACACCGAACACAACCGACTGAAAGCGGTAAACAGATTTACGCATCCTGATGGCAATATCACCAACGATTTGAATGATATTGTAAACCTTGCCGCTCAAATATGCAATACACCTGTTGCTTTTGTGACCCTGCTTGATGAAGACATGCAATGGTTTAAGGCCGCTGCCGGTACTGAGGTTACTTGTACCACCAGGGAGCTTTCTTTATGCAACCATACTATTGATCACGAAGGGGCTTTGATCATTCCTGACACTAAGCTTGACGAGCGGCTCAACAGCCATCCAAGGGTAACCGGAGAAAATCCGGTGCTATTTTATGCCGGGATTAGATTAATCACAAAAGACGGCTATGCAATAGGTAGTTTATGTGTGATGGATTTTAAACCCGGCAACCTCGATAAACATCAGCAAAAGTCGCTTGAAGTATTGAGCCGCCAGGTGATGAACTTAATGGAACTTAACTGGAGCGTACAATCGCTTGAAAAACAATATAAAAAGGCACAGGAACAAAAATTATCGGTCGAAGATTCTGAAGTTAAACTTAAAGCGATTTTCGATTCATCAAAAGACACTCATATTTTAGTAGGCGGCAACCTCGAAGTTTTAGCTTTTAATAAATCGGCTGCTGATTATATCCAAACCACTTATAAAAAGAAACTTTCGCTTGGGGATAATATCATGGACTACACCGATCCCCGTCTTTATAAACAATTTGCAAAAAATTTTGGTTTGGCATTGTCCGGAAAGTCGGTTAAACGCGAATGGATGCTGATGCCCGGCACTGTTTACGCCTGCTGGAAAGAAACATCATTTATCCCGGTTAAAAACGGGCATGGCAAGGTGATAGGCATAGCGCTGAATTCAACTGATATCACCACCCGCAAACAGCAGGAAAAACAGATCAGCACGCAAAATGAAGCCTTAACCCGCATAGCAATCATCCAGTCGCATGAATTACGCAGGCCGGTTGCATCATTACTGGGAATAATGGACCTGATGAAACTTGAGCATATTGATTTTGGATATTTTGATATGATGGAGCTAACCGTTAATGAACTTGACGAGAAAATACGCGGCATTGTAAGAGATTCGGAAGATACCCTGCACGGGTGCCAATTGGCTGTTGCTTAATTAAATTATTTAATTAATGCTTTATATTGGATTATTATATCTACCTTAGCGGCCTTAATAAATAAAATAATGCAAAAAGAAGGAACAGTAAAATTTTTCAATGAAACAAAAGGTTTTGGTTTTATTACACCAAGCAATGGTGGCCAGGACGTATTTGTTCATTCAACAGGCTTAATCGATGAGATCCGTGAAAATGATAAAGTAGAGTTTGAAGTAGAGAACGGCAGAAAAGGCTTAAATGCGGTAAATGTAAAGGTTATTTAATTATAATATAAATCATTAAACGTACAAGGCATTCACTGAAAAGTGGATGCCTTTTTTTTGTGCCTCACCTAAATCCTCTCAAAAGGAGAGGACTTTCACTGCGCTCTTCGTGATCTCCATTTTCACCCTCTCCCCTGCCTGCCGGCAGGCAGGTTTGGAGAGGGCAGGGTGAGGC
>JBIOHE010000710.1:0-1607 GCA_044448725.1 Sphingobacteriales bacterium
ATTGGCGCTGGGGAATAAGGGAATGTTAAACTGGCTTCATCTGTGCAATTAGTAAATACATTAATTTCGTAATATCCTTCAAAAGGCAATAGTAGATGAATTTCTCCCGCGTTTCGGTCAGGGTTGCGAGGTTCTTTATATAGGTGATACTTCCAACAAATCACTTTACATGGAAAAAGAGGAATTACAAAGCCTTCGGTTCTTTGAATTATCACATGATGAACTTCCTGATATTATAGCGTATAACAAAAAGAAAAATTGGCTTTATCTTATTGAAGCAGTACACAGTTCGGGACCAATAAGTGAAGTTAGGCTTTACGAGCTTAAGCAGTTGCTAAAAGAATGCCCGGCTGAACTTATTTTCGTCACCACATTTCTTAATCGTGATACTTTTAGAAAATGGTCCGCGCAAATTGCCTGGGAAACAGAAGTCTGGATTGCTGATAAACCTGACCATTTAATTCATTTTAACGGACATAAATTTCTTGGGCCATTTTAATTATCCAATATAAACGATTTGTTGTACAATTAGTTTACCTAAACTATCCCCATCCTGTTTGAATCCAGCTTCAGGAGTACAAACAGTAACATGGTAAAGTTTAGCAATGATGAGCCCCCATAGCTTATAAACGGCAATGGAATACCAATAACCGGCGCCAAACCTATTGTGGTAGCAATATTTATAAAAACATGGAAGAATATGATGGATGCAACGCCATAGCCGTAAATTCGTGAAAAGGGAGATCGCTGCCTTTCGGCGATAAAAATTATGCGTAATATCAAAAACAAAAACAAACCCAAAACCACTACCGACCCTGCAAAACCCCACTCTTCGCCTACGGTACAAAAAATAAAATCGGTGCTTTGTGCCGGCACAAATGAATATTTTGTTTGCGTACCGTGCAAATAGCCCTTCCCCCACAGCTTGCCCGAACCAATGGCAATTTTCGATTGGTAAACATTATAGCCTTTGCCCCTTAAGTCGGATTTTATCCCCAAAACAATCTCAATACGATCCTTTTGATGCGGTTGTAAAACATGGTTGTAAATAAATTTCACGCATAACACAAATGCAATACAGATAGCCAATCCTGTAATAATAGTAACGGTCAGCTTTTTGTTTTTGCGGAACAGTAAAATGATTGCCAGGGCAATGGCGGCTATTACGACAATAACATATAATGGGGTAAATAAAATTGAGGTAAGGAACAGCACAATAAACAAGCCGCTAATCACCAAAAAATAAGGAGAAAGACCTTCGCGGTATAAAACAAAAATCAACGAATAAAAAACAAGCGTTGACCCCATATCGGGCTGCCGTAAGATCAATATCATCGGCACCCCAATAATGGCGAGCGCAATAAAAAAGGACCGCCATTCTGCTATACGCACATTTGTACCGCTAAGGTATCTCGCTAAAAGTAAACAGGTGGTGAACTTTGCAAATTCCGAAGGCTGTAACCTAACCCCTCCCCCCAGTGATAACCAGGCCTGATTTCCGCCAACATTCCGTCCGATGACCAACACTAATATCAGTAACAAGATAGAAATAATATAAAATGCCGGGGCTAACGCGGTTATAAACCTGCTTTCGAGCAATAAGATCA
>JBIOHE010000711.1:0-1602 GCA_044448725.1 Sphingobacteriales bacterium
ATTGTAGGATTATTGGGAATTTATCTCACCGTCTCCAGATAAACCTCCAATACCAGTTTTTTAGTATCAGTGACTAACCTGGCCAATAATGGTTACTTACAGGGTGAACGTAACTGGGAGGTGTATTAAGGTAAGACATATCAGTTATATTCAACTAACTTATATATGCAATCACTTAACTAACAAACACCGAAAAATTCAACGATAATTCATGAACCAAATAAACATTTAGTTTTGATAACGCGATCAATAATTCGTATCTTTGTGCTATAAGATTTGCAATTAATCTGTACAAAAAAAGTGGTGAGTATTTCGGTGAGTAAGAAATAAAATCCGCATAACATATTGAATATCAAATTGGTTTGAGAGGTGTACAAATCCCTAGCTCTCCGCCTTTTCATACAATGGCCTGCTAAAGCATCGATTCTTGGCAGGCCATTTCTTTTTTGAACTATCTTCTGTGCATAAATAACCTATACGAATTCAATATAAATATTTGAAAATAATATGGTTATGAATGTTTGTAAGTTCGAATCCTTTCTTTCATCTAAAGTAAGACACGGTTTGGTTTTTATTGTAACGACTACCTCAATTACCACTAAACTTCCCGTCATTATACCTAAAAAAAAATGCAGATATATTTGCGCAACTCAAAAGTTGCATATATATTTGCAACCTAAAGGTTGCGCAGTTAATAATCAAGAATGAAACAAGATATATTCCAGGCCATATCAGATCCGACACGCAGGGCTATTTTAACGTTAATCGCTATCCAGGCATTGACGCCAAATGTAATGGCGGAAAAGTTTGACATGAGCCGCCAGGCGGTATCGAAACACATTAAGGTGTTACACGAATGCGAATTGATTAAACCCGAGCAGAGTGGCCGGGAAATTTATTATCACTTTAACGCCAAAAAGATGCAGGAGTTTGACCATTGGTTAGCCCAATTCAGGCAAAACTGGGAAACTCAATTTAACCAGCTCGACCATTTATTAACAACAATTAAAGAACAGACCACGAAGTAGCATTGATACCAATAAAATTATTAACTAACCATCAATAAATAATGAACAACGATTTGCTATTTGATTTTAACGTTGACAAGACAGCGAAAACGGTTTATATAACCAGGGAATTTAATGCCGGACAGTCTTTAGTATGGGATGCATTTACCAAAGCCGAACTGCTGGACCAATGGGGGGCGCCTGCACCTATGCGCGCCAAAACCAAGTATATGAATTTTGAAGTTGGCGGGCGGCGGTTTTACGCGATGATAAGCCCCGATGGGCAGGAACGTTGGGCGGTGCAGGAATTTACATCGATTACCCCGAAAACCAATTTTAAGATGTACAACGCGTTTGCGGATAAAGACGAAAATCGTGAACTGCCGGGTTCTGAATGGGATTACAATTTCAGCGAACAAAATGGCATAACCAAAGTGGACATTACCATTTTCAATGAATCGTTTGAGCGATTGGAGAAATTATTAGAGGGCTTCAAAATAGGCTTCACCATGACCTTAAAAAACCTGGAAGAACTGTTGGCCTCCTTATCGTAGAAAACAAAAAAAGAAAATTTACAATCAATTTAAAAAATAAA
>JBIOHE010000712.1:0-1601 GCA_044448725.1 Sphingobacteriales bacterium
CTTTTGCATAAATGAATGAGGGCCACTTTGGAGGCATTGCTGACCAGGCTGAACATACTTTCGCCGCAAAACACGCCGCCAATCTGTACGCCGTACAGACCGCCCACCAAATTATCCTGCTGCCAGACTTCTATTGAATGGGCATACCCTTTTTGATGGAGCAGCAGGTAAGCCGCTTTCATATCGTCAGTAATCCAGGTACCATCCTGCCCCTCCCTTAAAACGGCAGAACAGGCGGCAATCACTTCATCAAAGCATTGATCAACCGTAACCCTGAATTTATTTGAGCGCAAAACCTGGTTCATAGATTTGGAAATCTTCAACTCCGCCGGGTAAAGTACAAAGCGTTCATGCGGCGAATACCAGAGTATAGGCGTATCGTCACTATACCAGGGGAATATACCGTTTTGATAGGCCAGCAACAGTCGGTTAACAGACAGATCGCCGCCAACCGCCAGCAGCCCGTCGGGTTCAGCTAAATCCGGGTCGGGGAAAAGTAAACGTTCATCAAGCCTGAATATCATCAGGACAAATTTATGCCTTCTTACGGATCACCAGTTTTTTATTTTGGGCTTTGGCAACGGCATCGAGGTATTGCTGCAATTCTGAATATTTGGATGCCGGTATAACGTGGTTGGTAATGTTAAACTTTGCCGTGCTGGTTACCTGATTTTTTGCCGGATCGTACCCATAGTTTACTTCGAAATTACCATAGGTAAATTTTAAAGTTTGGTTTACAGGCAGCGTTTCAACTTCAAAGCCGGTGGGCAGGTCGATAGTTGTAACGCAGGATTTTTGCAGCGGGTGCTCAAAATAATAATCAGAGCTTCTTTTCTCTTCAACGGGAACGGTAAATGTCATCAGGTCGAACACGCGGGGCCGGTAAAATTGCTTATCCCCGGCCATTATATCAACAAACCGGTCATAGTCTAAATCAATATCCAATTCTTTTGTTTCCCCCTTGTCGGATGAAGGATCAAGGCTAAAAACCGATGGTTGTTTAATTTTAAACCTGGTCATTAAATATTCTTTTTGCTCATCTGTTTTTAGCGATGAAACCCCTATATATTCCTCGCGGTAGCCGCCTGTCGCTAAAATTTTCACTTTTGCCTTCGCGCTGCCATCGGCATTTAGGGTTAAGTGCGCCTCACTGTTAAAAATATTATCCTGCATGGTGCTGCGCGGGGTTTTAACCAGTTTTCCGCCATTTTCATCTATTATTAAAGCATACCGGTTTTCTGTAAAGGAGCCAAGCTTTCCGAAGGGCTGTGTGCTGTTCGTACATTCAAGCCAGGTGGTATCACCTTTAAACGGCACACATAATATCACGTGATTAAAAGGATCAAACGCAAAAGACGGTTCAGCCGGTTCTTTATTAGGCCCTGCATTAATTATTGCATAACAGGATGGGATGCCAACCGCTTTAAGCAATGCGCCCATATAGTTGGAAAGCGCCTTACAGTCGCCATATTTTTTCTGATCAACAAAAGTAGCTGCGAATGGTTTAAGCCCGCCAATGCCCAATTGTACGCTAACGTAGCGCATGTTTTGTTTCATGTATTCATATAAAAATTTGGCCTTTCCCTTATCTGTTTTTATAC
>JBIOHE010000713.1:0-1598 GCA_044448725.1 Sphingobacteriales bacterium
GTATTTAGGATTATAGTCTGATGAAAAACAAAAAACAACACTTACTGGTAGAACAGGCAGATCGAAAACTTACTGTTTTTAAACCGGCTGAAAATGTAAACATTCCTTCAAGGGGTTGGTTAAATGCGGTAAGAGTATCTTTAAATATGACTTTGCAGCAATTAGGCAACCGGTTACATATTACTGCGCAAAGTGCGAAAGACGTGGAGCTGCGTGAAGCAGCCGGTACAATTACTATTAACCGCCTGAGAGAAGCAGCGCAAGCCATGAACATGAAATTGGTTTACGGACTTATTCCTGTGGATGGCTCTATCGAAAAAATGATTGAAAAAAGAGCGATGACCCTGGCAAGGGAAATAGTTTTGAGGACATCACAATCAATGAAATTGGAGGACCAGGAAAATTCAGCAGAAAGGATTGAAAAAGCTATAAAAGAAAAGTCAGGCGAAATAATTGATCTGTTGCCGAAATATATATGGGAATAGATTTTGCGTTAGAGGAAGGGCAAACGCCTTTGGATGAAGGAGAAAAAGATGGTTTGCTTATTTTTTCCATTACGACAAGAGGAGAACTGGATGAATTTGAACAATTAAATATTCAAAAAGCGGTTGAATGGACGTTGAAGCGGAAATTCGGGAAAGAAAAAATATTATCCGAAGAATTTGTAAAGGAACTGCATAAACGAATGTTTAATGAAGTATGGAAATGGGCAGGGACATTCAGAAACACGAATAAAAATATCGGTGTAGATCGTTTCCAGATCAGCACAGAATTAAAAAAGTTACTCGACGACACTAAATACCGGATAGAGCATCAAACTTTTAAGCCGGATGAAATCGCCATCCGGTTTAAACACAAGATAGTTTCGATACATTGTTTTGCCAATGGCAACGGCAGACATTCCAGGTTAATAGGAGATATTATTATCAGTCAACTTTTTGCCATGCCGGTTTACTCCTGGGGTAGTAAAGCGGATAAGGCCAGGAAAAGTTATTTAACAGCTGTCAAAGCGGCGGACCGGGGTAATTACGGGTTGTTGATTGAATTTGCCCGGAGCTAAGGATGGAATAACGGTGTTGTTGGGGAGACGTCGTGTAGGAAGTAGTCCGAAAGCCGGGGAAGTCAGTAAGGTCCGAAGGCAATTATTGTCATTGCGAGGAACGAAGCAATCGCGAACTGTTACGACCGTTTTGCATAGTCCGCGATTGCTTCGTGCCTCGCAATGACAAGATAGATTAGCCGTAATATTATTCGCTATTTGTTTTGATATTCATCTGCACATCCGCACATTTGCACATCTGCAAATCAAAACACCATGATCTCTAAAAAAACAAGAACATATATCCCCGCTACCTTCGAAATTAAATGGGAAAACCTGGAACCGCTTTACAAAGAACTAAGCGAACGCCCTGTAAATTCGGTTGAAGAACTGGAAAACTGGCTGCACGACCGCAGCGAACTGGAAGCTGCTGTAGAGGAAGATTTTGCCTGGCGCTATATCCGCATGACCTGCGATACCACCAACGAAGAATTATTGCAAAAATTTCAGTACTTCGCCACTGAGATTGAGCCAAAAATTGCCCCTTTCAGCAACGAAC
>JBIOHE010000714.1:0-1596 GCA_044448725.1 Sphingobacteriales bacterium
AAATTATGCCCATTTAAAGTGAATAGTTATAAATTTTTTATATTATCCATTCTTCTGTGTATCGCTACACCTGTTTTTTCCCAAAACCAAAGCCTTAAGTTTGACCATATAGGGACAAATGAAGGCTTATCACAGCTTAACGTTAACTGCATAATTCAGGATAGCCGCGGCTTTATGTGGATTGGGAGCAGGAACGGTTTAAACAGGTATGATGGTTATAAGTTCATCATCTACCGTTACGATTCAACAAACGATAATACAATAAGCAATAACCTGATTACCGATATTGTTGAAGATAACAACGGAAATATCTGGATTGGAACCCAAAGCGGGTTAAATATGTATGAAAGAAATACCGGCAGGTTTATCAGGTTCATGCATGATAATCATAACCCTAAAAGTATATCAAGTAACATTATAAACAGGATTGTATTTGATGCTGATGGTAAATTATGGGTGGCAACCCAGACCGGCGGATTGGATTGCCTGGATATCAGGACGAGGGAATTTCAGCATCACCAGCGTTCAGGTAATGATGTAAATAGCATTAGCGACAACAACGTTCGTACAGTATTCGAAGATTCAAAGCGTAATGTTTGGGTTGGAACGTCAACAGGCGGGCTAAATCTTTATAACAGAAAAAATAATTCATTCACAAGGTTTCAATATAAAGACCCGAAGAACAACAGATCTTCCGGAAATAACACGATCTGCATACTTGAAAATAAAAAAAATCAATTATGGATAGGTACCCAGGACGATGGGCTATATTTATTTGACACTGAGAAAAAAACCTTCAAACGTTTTCAGCATGATGGAAAATCAGCCAACAGTATTTCGAGCAATACCATATATAGCCTGAATAAGGACGGAGAAGGGAATTTATGGATCGGCACGGAAAATGGAGGACTTACCATTTTGAATAAAAAAACCAATACTTTCCATAACTATCTGCATGATGAGGTAGATAATTACAGTATTAACGGTAATTCTATTTACTCGATATGTAAAGACAGAACAGGTAACATGTGGTTGGGAGCCTTTAGCGGCGGCGTTAATCTTTTGAAAAAAACAACTGCCAGTTTTAATCTTTACAGGCATAATTCCTCTGCGGCCAGTTTGTCAAATAATTTTGTGCTTGCCCTTTTTGAGGATAGGGAAAAGAATATTTGGGTAGGAACGGATGGAGGTGGCTTAAATAAGTTTGACCCCCGGCAAGGAACCTTTAACAGTTTTAAGCATTCGGACGCGAACAAAAGTATTTCAGGTAATTATGTACTTACAATTGACCAGGATGATGACGGAAATTTATGGATGGGGACCTGGGGAAATGGCATAACGGTTTTTAATCCTAAAAAAAATACTTTTAGTTATTTTAACAAAGATCCGGCAAATCCTCAAAGTTTGAGCGGCAATAATGTTTATTATATGACGCATAGCCGCGATAAGAAAATATGGATAAGTGTTTTTGGTGCCGGCTTAAATTGTTATGATAAAAAAACAAAGAAATTTCAACACTACAGGTTAGATGTAAATGATCCGAAAAGCATAAGCAGTGATTACATATATTCTATTTTAGAAGATAGAAAAGGAAAT
>JBIOHE010000715.1:0-1590 GCA_044448725.1 Sphingobacteriales bacterium
ATCTAAAAAACAGATGGAATATTAACGATTATTAGAAGTTGTCTAACCGCGATGAAGATATTCGTATATAACTTACCTAAATGTTCTCCTATTTCCCATCTACCAAAAAATCATTCGCTTAGTTTAATGATGAGGTCATACACTATATTTTTATGTTGTCCCAACTCGTATATAGTTACCAAACCGAAAGCACTATCAACTTTCCGCAATATTTGAACAGGAAAAAACAAGCAGGGACATTTGTCCTGAGCCCAAAAAAAATTATAAATAAAGATTTTCTGTTTATTTAAGTATTGCGAATACCGCTTTTAAAGCAATGCCGACACCAATGATCAACAGGATATTAGCAACGATGGAACTGTAACGAAAATCGGCAAAACGCAGATAAACACCGGTTATTCCTATAATTATGGCAACTACTATTAAAAGATAGTGACTTTCTGAATTGGCTTCTTCCGTTTGGTTCATTTTGTATAATTTTATTTATTGCGCAGCAAAAATATAAATGTTTACTGAATTGTTAAAATTTAATTCATCAACCCGGATATTTGGCTGGGTGAATAGTTTTATCCAATGCAGGCCTATTCACCCATAAACCATTTAACCCTTAACCGGCGCCTTAATTTTGTAGCGCCTGAAAATGAGCCATGCTCCCAGCCCTGCCAAAATAAATACCCAGAGATTGGCTATGCCGATAACAACATCAACAAATACCTCCCAGCCGTTTTCAATTGCCATGCCGAGGCGTTTTAAAAACGACAGATTATATGCGGAAGGGTCATCATTCGCGATAATCTCCTTATTGATCGTATTACTTTGGTAAAAGTTCAGGGTCACAACGCTATTTTTAACCGCATCGTCAATCTGGCGGTTGCCGATCTGCTGGTCAACCATATCGTCTTTTAGATTCAAAACCGCTTCCGGTTTTTTTATAATGATCTTGCCCTGTTTTTGCTGGTCGACCAATTCGGTGCGGTTTTTTAGCTTTAGCTGCGCGGAAAGATAATCGAGCGATTTATCAGTAATATCCATATTGCGGTCATTAACATAAATGCCCATGTGCGCAATCTGGTTCATGAACACTTCCAGTTTGACCGAAGGGATTTTTATGGTCATTTCAGCGCTGGTGTTAAAGGAGGTAACACGCATTACGGAATCGTCGCTGATGCGGATGTCGAGGTTGCGTACTGCAGCAGACCCCATCTGGTGGTGCATCGTCATGCCGCCGTAGCCTGAGACCATGGCAGTAATGTTTTCGGCGGTTTGCTGCACATTTTTCACTTTAAAATGGATCCCGGCAGTTTTAACGAGTTTTGGCTGGTTGGCTGCGGTTGAATCTTTCCTGACGGAATCAGCGGCGCTGCCGTTGTTAACAACCTCGTAACCGGCATTGCCTTTTCCTTTGCAAGCCCAAAGCAATCCCAGCCCCGCTATAAGCGGAATTAAAAATTTAATGACTATCCGTTTTGATAAATATTCCGATACCAGGGTCCTTCCACAGCGGCGATGAGCAATCTGTCAAATATTTTATCGCCCATGTGCCTTCGGTTAAATTTGTAGCAGTATTCATCCAGGTAATTCTGCATATAA
>JBIOHE010000716.1:0-1579 GCA_044448725.1 Sphingobacteriales bacterium
AACTGTCTTGCCATTTGATAGACTTTTGAAGCCATATCACCTTTTTCGAGATAATAGATCCCGCCGTTAAATTTGGGCAAATGCGAAACGTCGAATTTCTTGCAAACTGCGTCAACATTGCCAAACCAATCTCCTGTTGCTATATAATCACCAACTACAGAAACATCATGCCCTTTGAATTTTTCAAATACAGGGTTCAGATCACCATATATTAAACAGTCGCTGTCAATAAAAAGTGTTTGCCCTTCGCTAACCAGTTTATCAAGGTGCAGCTTGGTTGAAAAACCAAGTCCGAGTTCGCCGGGTTTTATTGTAATGACCTGTATTTTCCTGTACAGGTCGGCCGGTACCAGGTCCGGTTGATCCGTAACCAGCTGAAATATAATCCCGTTGCCTGTGTTCCAGTATAAAAATGAGCGGGCCAGGTTAACTGCAAGGTCAACAAATAGCTTTTTACCGGTCCCGATAGTTAAAATGTATCTACTCACGGCAGTTTGCGCTTTTTTGAAATAAATGGCCGTTCAACAAAATAGTAGCTAAACCAGGCGACAACCGGAATAATAAAAATTCCGGCTACGACACCCAGGGGTTGAAACCTGACCGGGAAATATTTATGCACTAAAAAGTTTTTAAAAAAAATCAGCGGATCATGCAACAGGTAAAGAGAATAACTTGAAAGGCCTATTGCCGCAATTATTCTTATAAGCCATAAATTTTTCCTTTTTCTCAGCCAGTTTTCTTTTGATAATATAAATAACATCGGCGCTGTCCAGAATAGCACATTAAACTGATCGAAAAGTATCGCCAGGCTGTTTGGAATGTAATTCAAACAGATGAAGCCTGCGAGTATGATCAAATAAACGACGATGTAAACCGGTTTTTTTAAATCGCCTGGATTTAAGGTTTTCTTATCAGCAAGGAAGGCGCCGCAACACCAGGCAAACCATAAATTAAACGCAGAAAAACGCTCCGGAAGGGTAATATCACCACGGTGTGTGTACCAGGCAATACTTAAACACGAGACAAAAAAAGCAAAGCCGAGGGCATAGTTTAAATCGAATTTATAGCGGATATAGTAAAATACCGGGTATATGGCATAAAATGCTATTTCAACGCTTATGGTCCATAAAACAATATTTATGGTGTTAAACCAGGCAACGGTAAAACCTTGTAATGAAAACAGATGTACTAAAAAATCGGTTATATTGACTCTGTAATTTGGTGTTGCTATATAATTTACAAGCAGCGCAAATAACAAAGCGACAAGATAGGGCGGGTATATTCTTAAGAACCTGCGGATATAGTATTCTTTTAATGGCAGCGCACTGTTTGTTCGGAGATATTTAATGTTTGATGCATGGATACAGTATCCGCTGATTAAAAAGAATAAAGGAACCGCATAAATAGCCCCAAAAGCATCCGTAGATTTTAAAAATGACAAATGTGAATATTTTGCCAATAAGCCCCCTGCATGGTTGTGATAGTAAAAAACACCAAGCGCGGCAAGGGCCCTTACTATGTCAATGGCTATGATTTTCTGCTGAACTATTTTTTCAGCCATTAGCTTGTTGAATAGTAT
>JBIOHE010000717.1:0-1578 GCA_044448725.1 Sphingobacteriales bacterium
CACTGTAGCACTTTTGTTGGCGTAATTCAATTTCATCTTCATCTTTGTCGATAATTTTAATAACAACTGAATCTTTAAAATCATCAAATCCTATATTTCCATTATCGTATAATCGTTTTCTACCGCGTGCTTTTTGTGGCCCCGTGTATGGCCTTCTAAGTCGAGCATCCATACGTAATTTACTGATTCCATGAAGGCCAAGTTTAACAAGCCCGTTAACATACTTATTTTTTGCAAGAAATGCATCGAAAGCAATATATTTTATGCCTAGCTCAACAAGTTTTGGTAGCACTTGTTTGACATGTTCGAGGTAGTAATCAATTCTTGTTGGTTCTGTTGTTTTTTTCTTTTTCTTGTCAGCTTTTGATATCCCATTTGAAGGTGTTTGTTGAGCTGAGAGATGATATCCTTCTTTTTTTTCGCCATTAATCTTGATAACGGCAATTTCATCAAGTTCTAATCCCATTTCTGCTTTGCTTGCACATCCATTCCAAAAAAATCCAAGCCCATGGGTTGATTTTCCAGATTTTTTTATATAACTTGCGTCCTGGGCAGCTATGAGAATCTCGTCATTCTTCTTGGACGACTTAATCATTTCAGTATTTAATCCTATAAAATCAAATACTTTTGCCATTTGTCTTGAAAAAGTATGCTCATCTAGTTGCATGTAACGGGCAAGGTTTCTAAAGGTTCTTTTGCCTGCGATCCCTATAAACCCTTGGATTAAAATTATAAAAAAATCGTACTGATTTTTGTTGAGAACATTGATTTTATTTAGTGCTTGGATTAGAATTTTCATTGACCGCTTTCTTTCTTTTTTTGTTCGTCACAAAAATTTAGATCGCGGTCACAAAAACATCAAACTTTTCTTAAAAACTGTTCACACTATTGAAGTATGAAACATTCCACAATAGCAATTATCGGGGTTGGTAATGTCGGCGCGTCGACCGCGTTTGCATTATTGCTGAGTAATGCTGTATCAGAACTTATTTTAGTTGATGTATGCACGCAAAGGTGTGAAGGTGAAGTTAAAGATCTTGGTGATATGCTTGCATTTACACAAGCAAGTCTTGTCCGCCAAGGCACCTATGCCGATGCATGCACTGCAGATATTATTATTATATGCGCGGGCAGACCACAATCCCCAGGCGAGTCGCGCCAAGAACTACTTGCTACCAACACACAGATTATTAAAGATATTTGTGCTCAATTACAACAGATTCAAAAACAAGCTATCGTTATTATAGTAACTAATCCCCTAGATGCATTAACGTATCTTGCACAAAAGCTTTTACCGCTAGAAAAAAATCGCATATTTGGCACAGGGACATGGCTTGAAACACAGCGTTTACGGGCTGCGCTTGCCGCGCGTTTTGCTGTTTCTGCACACTCTATTGAAGCATTTATGGTCGGCGAACATGGTGACAGCGCCGTTGCTATTATTCCTGAATATTTAAAAATAAGTTTGCAGGAACGACAAAAAATTACCACGCAAGTAACACAAAAAGTTTACGACATTATCGCATCTAAATGTGCAACGTATTATGGCATTGCCGCATGCGTAAGCGACATCTGTTC
>JBIOHE010000718.1:0-1576 GCA_044448725.1 Sphingobacteriales bacterium
ACCTTGGTTTTTTATTAGGCACAGCAAAGGCCGGACTAAGTATAAACCAAATAAACAAATTATTAATTTTTTAAGGATACCTGACCATGTAATTGACGGTCGCGTTGACTTATTGAAACCCGATTTTTATAATATTATGAAAACAATTTCTACAAGCTTATTTTTTGCTTCTGCCTGGGGGGCGTTATTTTGCCTTGGCTGCCAGTCTCCAACTCAAAAAAACGTGGCTGCTGCCGCTGATTCCACAACTGTACAAGCGGCACAACTGCCTGATGCGCAAAATTTCAAAGAAAATATACAGGGGAAACAAACCGAGCTTTTCATATTAAAGAACAGTAATAATTTCCAGGTGGCTATAACTAATTACGGCGGAAGGATTGTAAGCGTGTTAGCACCTGATAAAAATGGGAAACCGGTAGACGTGGTATTAGGATACGATAGTGTAAAAACTTATCAAAAACCAAAGGAGCCCTTTTTCGGGGCTTTAATAGGCCGTTATGGCAACCGTATAGCTAAAGGAAAATTTTCGCTTGAGGGAAAGACATATCAGCTTGATATAAATGACGGCGTAAATACATTACATGGCGGTTTTAACGGTTTTTATGCAAAAGTTTGGGATGCCAAACAGGTATCGCCGCAAAGCCTGGAATTAACTTATCTTTCTAAAGATATGGAAGGTGGTTACCCTGGTAATCTTACAGTTAAAGTTACTTATTCCCTGACAGATGACAATGCAATAAAAATAGAATATACGGCTACAACTGATAAGGAAACCATTGTAAACCTTACAAACCATGCTTATTTTAATTTAAGCGGTGCAGGTGATTCAACCATTACCGATCATTTATTGCAGATTGATGCGGCTTCATTTACCCCAATTGATACTACGCTGATTCCGACAGGAAAATTACAGCCGGTTAAAGGCACCCCTTTTGATTTTACTGCCGCCAAAGCGATCGGCGCCGATATTAATCAACAAAATGACCAGCTTAAAAACGGCAAAGGCTACGATCATAACTTTGTGCTGAATAAAAATGACGGAACTAAGCCTGTAGCCACTGTTTTTAGTAAAAAAACAGGTATCACCATGGAGGTTTATACAGCTGAACCAGGTCTGCAATTTTATAGCGGTAATTTTTTAACAGGTAAAGATCATGATGGCAAGGGTAAAGCAGCTTACGGCTACCGCTCGGCATTTTGCCTCGAAACACAGCATTTTCCTGATTCACCAAATGAGCCTTCGTTTCCCTCAACTGTTTTAAAACCCGGGGAAACCTATCACACCTCAACAACCTATAAGTTTTTAAATATAAAACGCTGAAAAACTGATAGCTGAATTTATAGTCTTTGATTTTATTTTGTAAAGATTGATGATGCTGGAATCCGAAGTAAAAGATTTATTAAGTGAAATTGCCTTAAATAGCAGCAGGGCATCCTTCAAAAGGTTGTATCTATTATATTACAATAAATTGTTCAGCCTGGCTAAGTCATTGGTGAAATCTGATGAGGCTGCGGAAGAAATAACCGATGACGTATTTTTAAACCTCTGGATGCAGCGGGCCAGGCTGACAATGAT
>JBIOHE010000719.1:0-1573 GCA_044448725.1 Sphingobacteriales bacterium
ATCGCCGTAGTCGTGATTGCCTAAAACCGAGTATTTACCAAATGGCGCTTTGAGTTTGGCAAAGCTTGCTATCCATGGGTCCATTTCGCTGGCCATGTTATTTACCAGGTCGCCGGTAAATAAAACCAGGTCGCTGTTTTGTTTGTTGACCAGGGAGATACCCTTTTCAACACCTTTTTTGCTGGTAAAGCTGCCAGCATGAATGTCGGATAACTGCGTGATAGTGAACCCGTCAAATGCTTCCGGCAGATCATCGAATTTTAAAGTAAGCCGGTGAACTTTATAGCGGTGCCGTCCGCCTGTCATGCCATATAGCAAACTGACAAACACAAAAATTGCGATAAACACTGCCAGCTCGCTTACCCAAATGCTATGCGGCGGAAAATGCCGGAACACCCTTGTAATGTCCTCCAGCAATAACACAGGTAAAGCAAAAATCTTAGGCACAAAAACCAGTAAGGTTAGGCCCATTAACCAGGCGATAGTGTTCCCCGGTGGCCGGTTAGCCCTGCGCTGCCCGATAACCAATATGAAACCGCTAACGATCAGCAGATCCGCCAGCCAGTATCCCCATAAAATAAATTCGTTGTTTGTTAATGTCCCAACAGCACGGAAAAAATAAATATCGGCAAGTACCCATGCCAGCAATATAAAAGGAAGTGTTTTTCTCATTTTTACAATAATACATTAAGCCGCTGATTGTTTGGTGCAGCTGATATTGATAAGACGAATGGGGATGGGAAACATTTTAAATAACCAAAAACGAGACAGGTTTCGTGAATAACGGGGATTAGGTCAAAAGTGAAAAGACCGACGAATCAGGGTTTACATTGGGTTTACACTTTTTTTTGCACACATCATTGTATTTATCTGTTAATCAGATAAATATGTAGTTTTCATCAACGGGCAGGGTTTACACTTTTGCGCAATTAATGACGTTTATAGTCCCAAAAGAAAACGTTGGATTTGTCCAAAAGATCATTTGGAGAACTCATCATTCTTGGCTATATTTTTTGATTATCAGCAATATCCCATGGATTCACCAATTCCAATCCATTAATATTTTTAAAATCAGAAATATTGCGTGTAATCAATATAAGATTATAAACAAGAGCAGTAGCTGCAATAATTGCATCAGGCAATTTAATTCTATGAGATTTGCAAATAGAAATTGTACTTTCAACAACCAGATCATTCAAATCAAAAACGGAACTTTCTTTAATAAAATCTTCCAGAATTTTGTATGCGTCTAATGATGTATTAAACCTCAGAACCTCAATTTTGGTAATTACAGAAATATTCGGGGTGTCATCGACAATGGCATGCATCAACATCATTCCATGGGCGGGTAGCTTATTATCTAAATATCCAATAACGACGTTAGTGTCTATTAAATATCCCTTTCCCACTCGTTTCTGCTTTGTGTAATAGAATCCTGAAAGCTATTATATTCTTCATCTGAAAGGTGGAGCGAACCCGCAAACCTTTCAGATAATTTTTCTTTAGGCTGCGTGTTTTTTTTGAGTACTTTAACAATTTGCAGCGCTTCAAGGTCCTCAATCAGCTTATAGGC
>JBIOHE010000720.1:0-1572 GCA_044448725.1 Sphingobacteriales bacterium
CCTTTAAAATCAATTAGAGCAAAGGCTGCGGCAATCTTCCGCTGTGTCTCTGCATTAGCACATTTGCCATAAATACACAATGGAAGATTGCCACGGCTGATACATTTTATTTTTTACGGGAATCAACCTTATAATGACGCTCTCCTAATATATTGAATATCATGCTGCTTTCTGCAAAGTAAAACCATATCGAACAGCTTCTTTTTCCAATCGGATTATTCTTCTTGCCCGTTCACGATCAGAATCAAATTGAACTTTGGCAGGGTCAAATTCGCTTTTATTTTTGATCATATTGTAAATAATGATTGCAAGCTTTCTTGCTATTGCTTTAATGGCTTTTGCAGAACCTTTTTGCGCCGCAAGTCGCCGGTAAAGTTTGCCAAATATACCTTTATGTCGCCATAAAGACTGCGCTGCCAGACGCAACGCTTGTGTGGCATTGTTATTCGTAAATCGCTTGCTGTATCCGATAACTTTACCTCCTGTTATTTTAGGCCGGGGACATAAGTTTAACCAACTAGCAAAATGTTCCGCTGTTTTCCATTTGTCCATATTAATGCCCGTTATGGAAATAATTTCAAGCGCACTGATTTCATCCAAGCCGTCTATTTTCGTTAAATCTACTCCGACGATATGCCTGAGATATTCTTTTAAATTGATACTATACTGATTCTTTCTTACATGGCTTGTTTTGCGCTGTATTTTTGGAGTCCTTTTTTCTTCGTCAACCGGCAGCATTTTCTTCAATACTTCTTCAATGAGCAGTTCATAGTCCTTCATTTGAAGTTTAAAAAAGTTGAGTGCTTTTAGCGAGCTTTTCAATATTACGGTATAATGTCTTTTGTAAACTCCTCTCAGCGATTTGAGTAACTCTTCCCGGCTAGCTTTAAGTTGACTTGTATTTATGTTTGACAATAACTCTTCCGGCTCCGTGATTCCTTCAGCAATGCCACGCAAGATTCGCATCCCAGACACTCCCTCGATATCACTGATAAGATGTTGCACCTTAATATTCATTTTAGTGAGTGTTTTTTGAATCCGGTTTAAAGTGTCGCTCTTTTGTTTTTGAAGAACGTTTCGCTCATGTATATAACTACGCAACTCACGGTACATCTCAGGTGCAATATGTGAAGCTCTCAGTAAACCGTGCGCATGTAATTGATGTAACCATTGGGAATCTTTGACATCAGTTTTTTGCGCATCTACGTTTTTAAAATGCTTCGGATTTACCAACGTTACCTTTAATCCCTTTTCTTCCATCAGTTCATATAAAGCTGTCCAGAATACCCCGGTAGCCTCCATCGCTACATGTGTAACCCCCGCATCTTTTAATGTTTTTACTAATTCATTCAAACTTTCAGTGAAGCCATCGGTTTCCATTAATTGTTGATTTCCCTCATTGTCTGTGTAAGCAACAGTCATCAACATGCTGCCTACATCTACAGCAGCAGTATGTTCATGAATTACCGCCAGTTGTAAATTGTTTTTTGTTTTCGTTGTTTTGCCCATACTTTTATTTTTTATTGTTAATAAAAGCATGGCAAACTCTGTTGCTCGATGAGAAAATAAAAG
>JBIOHE010000721.1:0-1560 GCA_044448725.1 Sphingobacteriales bacterium
ACCTTATATTTTTTGCCAGAAACTTACCGAATTCGGGCACTCCACCGGGAAATTCAGGTACCTGCTCCACTGACGTAAAAATGGCGCCATTCTTCCCGGAAGTATCAGTAGAAGGTTCAGTAATAACAACCGAGCTGATAGTCAACTTCTTTTTAACAGGGGTATCCGCTGCAGCTATGTTTTTTTCGCTCAAATCGTCTCCTTTATAAAACTTAACCTGTGTTATTTCACTCGCCGGTTTCAGAAATACAAACTGAACTTTTTTATTGATCAAATGGATGGTCTTACTGTTATTTACAGTAGCAGAAGACAAAATGAGCATCAAAATAAATAAGGGGGCCGAAAAACCGTATTTAATAAGGGCCACACGGTGGGATTTGTTCTTTTGAAGCATGATGATACGTTGTTTTAATAAACTTTTGTTAAAAAATGGATTTACCAATTGGTGTGCAGGCGCGTTAAAGGTTTGGCTTAATAACAACAAAGCGTAATCTGCTTTGTCTGCCCCCGATTGCAAGGCCTGTCTGTCGGCAATAAATTCATGGATATGCTTGATGGCTGAACGGTATATGTAAACAATGGGGTTAAACCAGTTGACGATCAACACCACTTCGATGAGCAATATATCGGCAGAATGCCATTGCTGTGCATGCACATTTTCGTGGGCGGCTATGATGCGGTGGTTTTCCTGATCGTCGCCCAGATGGACTTTTTTAAAGAACGAATAAGCCTCCGCCGACCGGGGTTGGTTTACCACTTTGCCTAAAACAATCAACTGCCAGATAAATCTCAACAGCAAAAAAATAATACCCCCCAGGTAAATAACAACCATTACCTGACCAAGGGTTACCTGAGTATCACTGATGGGTTTAAAGCGGTAGAGCATTACCGTGCTGCCGTATATGGTATATTGTACTTTTTGCGTGATGAATAAGTTTTTTACCCAATCAGACTGTATGAGCGGGATAAAAAACGAAAGCAATGCCGCCGCCACGAGGTAAATGCGGTTTAGCTGAAAAAAAGTTTCCCTGCTCAGCAGTAAAACATAAAAACCATAAAACAACAGCAGGTAAATATTTACCAGCATTAAATACTGCCACCAGGTCATCGCTATTTTTCTTTAAGTTTTTCAATCAGTTTCATAATCTCATCTGCTTCTTTAAGGTCTATTTTCTCTTTTTTTACAAAATAAGAGAACATGTGCTTTACCGAATTATCAAAATACCCGTTCATCAGCTTATCGGTTGCAAAGTTTTGATATTGCTCCTTACTGATCACCGGATGGTATTCATGACTTTTACCATAAGCAGTGTGCCCCACAAAACCTTTTGTTTCCAGTATCCTTATAATTGTAGAGACTGTATTATAGGCCGGCTTCGGCAAAGGCAATAACTCAATTACATCTTTTACATACGCCTTTTTTAATTGCCATAAAACCTGCATTATTTGTTCCTCGGCGCGGGTTAATTCTTTGATTTCCATTTTGTTCGTTGTTATAGGTCTTGTAAGGATTGTAAACATTGAAAGGTCTGTAAATTAACATCCCGACAACAATTACAA
>JBIOHE010000722.1:0-1554 GCA_044448725.1 Sphingobacteriales bacterium
AAATTAAAGTAAAATGGCGGAAAATAAAATTACAGTACTTTATGTTGACGATGAAGAAAACAACTTATTTTCGTTCAAGGCCACTTTTCGGATAAAGTACCAGGTGCTAACTGCAATTAGTGGCGACGAGGCCCTGAAAATTTTGGGTTCAAATCAGGTTCATGTTATTATTACCGATCAGCGCATGCCTGAAATGACGGGCGTTGAATTTTTGGAGAAAGTATTGGAAAAATTCCCTGACCCGATGCGAATCCTTTTAACCGGTTATGCGGATATGGAGGCAGTAGTAGATGCGGTTAACAAAGGAAAAATATTTCATTACCTGACCAAACCGTGGAAGGAAGAAGAACTGGATTTAGCCATAAACAGGGCTTACGAAAAGTTTCTTGAAAAAGTCAGGCTAAAGGAAATGAATGCAAAACTGGAAGTTTCAAACGATCAATTAGAGTTTTTGATACGTCAAAAACTGCTTTCGTGACATTCCGGGTTTGTTAATTGGCTGATCTCACATTATTAAGCAAAGAAATTAGTTTTTCATTTGTAAGGGGCTTTTCTATGATACTATTTACCGCCCCGTTCGCGAGTATCCTGAAAATATCATTTGGATGGCTGACGGCTGATAACACCGTTAATATGATAATTATATATTTTTGTTGAATTTCAACCGGGAATTTTTCAAACTCTTCAACAAATTTAAAACCGTTCATTCCGGGCATCAGCAAATCAAGCAAAATTATGGCAGGATGCTTACTTTTCGGGCTTTGGTTTTCGCGGATCATTTCCAGCGCACCTTCTGCATTTTGAAAGGTTTTGATATTTAGGTTTTTACTGCTGCGCTCCAAAAATTTTTTGGTTACATAGCAGTCAAGTTCACTATCATCAACAATTATAAATGAAAACGCTATATTCATCAGATGGATGGAATTGTTACCTTAAAAGTTGTTCCCTGGTTTAAAACAGAATCGACCTCAACCTGGCCATTTAATTTTAACAATGCACTTTTTACGTTATACAGCCCGAACCCGGACCCTACTTCAAGAGAATTTGAACGAAAGAAAAGATTAAATATTTCCCCAAGGTGACTTGTCAAAATACCTATTCCGGTATCCTTTACATAAATTGTCGCCTCGCTTTTCTTTACTTCAACACTTACCTCAACAGATTTATTTTTACTGTTTTTATCCTGATATTTAAATGCATTTGATAGTAAGTTATTAATGATAAGCCTTATCGGGGCCTCATCATTCAGGAAGGCTTCATCCTGCTTAACGCTCACATTAAACGCCACGTTGTTCGCTTTCGAATTTAGCGCATAAATTGCTTTTAATTCATCAATAATTTCATTAAAATTAATGGCTGTTATTTTTAATTCTCCCCGTTGTAAGCTATAATAATCATGCATGCTTAAAACATAAGTATTTAGCTTTTGCACAGATTTTTCCATTAAAAAGAGCATCTCCTTCATCTCTTCAACATTGTCAACCTCCCTTGCAAGGTTGATGGCCCCTAATATCCCGGTTAAAGGGCCCCTGATGTCGTGACTAACACTATATG
>JBIOHE010000723.1:0-1554 GCA_044448725.1 Sphingobacteriales bacterium
ATTCCAGGCTGTCAATATGGCCCAAAGCCAGCTTTGCCGCCGCAGTCCCTTTTAGTTTTCTTTTCCGCTTATACCTGTTGATCTCAATGGCCAGGCGGTCAATAATTACCAACGGGTTATATAATAACGATAATCTCATTTACAATTAATTTAAACGGGGCTTTGATTGTATCTCATTTTAACAAACGACGTAATCGCAACAATCTTTCGGTATTTGTGAATCCTATGTTTTTATATAAACGGGCAATTGCCAAATTTTCCGTTGGCAAAAAGGCCGGGTTTAATTCATAAACCCAGTCGTAAATTTCTTTGGCATCATGGAGGTGGTCTTTTGCCACCCAATGGGCCAGATGCCACAAGCTGTTGCAGGCGGCGTTTTTATAACGTTGTGTTAAAACTCCTCTCAAAGCCAATACAGTGAAACATTTTTTAAAAGTATTTAACCTGGCCAAATAATAGGCAGATTCCTGCAAACCCGAAGTTTTTTGTAAACGCGCGTTCTGATGTACACGGTGCGCTAAGGTTGGCGTTAAAATATACCCGGTTTTAGGCTGTTCCATGGCTGCTTCAATCACGAACTTACGGTCATCAAATGCGCCGTATTCCTGCCGGTGAGGAATATTATTAATAAATTTCTTTTTAAAAAGATACGCGCTGTAATGGGAGGAATCACATTCACCTAATTGCTGCGCCAGGAAATCATCACAAAGAGTCCACGGTATTTCATGTTGTAAGGTTTCATCATCATTAAAAACCAGGCATCCCGCACAGGTGATGTCAAGCCCGTTTTTTTCAGCTTCGGCAAATAATTCATCTGTAGAATTTGGCAATACCCAGTCGTCGGAATCTAAAAAGCGGATATATTTGCCATTTGCCAGCGAAAAACCTTTATTTACCGCCCAGTCTTTTCCCAAATTATCCTGGCAGATACTGATCACCTTTGTTTGTTGGGACAACCACGACCAGGTATCGTCGGTACTTCCGTCGTCAATAACAATTACTTCAATATTTAGCGACGTATCGAAACAACTGCTCACTGCTTTGGGTAAGCTCCATAAGCGGTTATAGGTGGGAATAATAATGCTTACATCAACCATTAGTCAACTATCCTTTCCGATTTTTTTATTTTCCTCAAGCCAAATACAGACCGGTATAGAGGCCGGAACTTGTTTTTTATATACAACATGGTTTCAAACGGCAATGTTACCTGCAGGAAAGTTATGAATTTGGCCATACCCGGCGACCACTTATTTGCATATAAATATTGCAGCTGCTTTGTTTCTTTAATATACGGCATAACCTGGTTGTAATGCCCCAAAAAATGCACTACAACCGGCCTTGCTAACGTCAAAGGCCAGTCAGGCTTGTAGGCGGGATTAACAGGATCATTATAAAGTTCAGCAAACCCTATGAGAAGATCGGATTTTATGCCAGATTGAAAATTTACAAATTCTGCCAATATGCTGCCATCATCGGGTACCGGTACCTGCTGGTTGAGTTCCATTGCCAGGGCCATCAATAACTCATCGTTCGGGCGCCCGCGCAAACGCGCAA
>JBIOHE010000724.1:0-1551 GCA_044448725.1 Sphingobacteriales bacterium
ATATACTATTCGACATCCAGTTAAATTAATTTGGTAACCATCGTAAACATAGCTATTTTTTTTAATTCAATAAGTATATGCTTATTTTGCACGATGAAAATAAGTATAAAAGATGTAATACAACGAATACGACCTTTTTTTATCGCTTACCTCGTCCTTTTATGCGGGTGTTTTATCATCAAACTTTTTTTCAGTAAAGACGATATTTACTTTGCCGTAAATACCAGGCATACCGATTTCCTCGACACAGTTGAACCTTACATAACCAATTTGGGTGATGGCTGGACCATTATTATTATCGCCGCCTTTACAGCACTCTACAACTACAGGGTCGCATTTTTAATGGTGACAACCTTTCTGGTCACTTCATTGGCCGTGCAGATCGCAAAATTCTTTTTTGATGCTCCCCGCCCTAAATTGTATTTTAAAGACCAGTTGAGTAAACTGCATTTTGTAAAAGGGGTTGACATTTTAAGCACTCACAGCTTTCCATCCGGCCATACGTTAACCGCTTTTGCAACGGGAGTTTTGCTCACTTATCTTGTTAAAAATAAAAGCTGGGGTATTTTGCTTTTATTTTACGGGATAATGGTGGGCTTCTCGCGTATGTACCTGAGCCAGCATTTTTTTGAAGACGTTATCGGCGGTTCGGTAATGGGGGTTTTCCTGGCCATATTCTGGATAGGCTGGATAGACAGCAGGAAATTTATAAACACCCCGGGATGGAACAGGGGCGTGTTGAGGTAAGTTTGAAGTCTTGAGTCGTAAGTCGAAAGTCTTGAGTCTTAATTTATATACACAAACTTTCGACTTAAGACTTCGGACTTGAGACTTCTTAAAACTTCTAACCAAGCGCCAATCTCCTCCTGCGCATGTTAATAACAACTATTACAATAACTGCGAGCAGTGCTCCGCCACCAAAAATCTCAATTTTAGTGATGGTCGCCAAGCCTTTGGCATTTGACAAATATTGGTCGTTACGCTTCAATCCGGGCGAAAGACGGATGGAAGAAATATAGGATTTGTATTCACCCTTTACCAGATCCTTCCTGTTTTCGGGATACACATATTCAAAAGTATAAGTGGCATCCTGGGTATATAGCAAAACAAAGTTGCGATATTGAATGTCGCCGCTTCCGTCATCTGTTTTTAGGGTAAATGTCTTCGCCTTCAAAGCGCCGACAATAGTATCGCGGACATTTTCGGCGCTGCTGCCTGCTGATTCGCCCTGAATACCTTTGATATAGGTTTTCAGCACCTTGTTGAGGTCTTTTTCCTTTTGTAAAGGGGTATTATTTTTTGCATTCGGCTCCCTTAAAACTACCATAAACCCATATAAAGCATTGGCCGAAAATATGGTACGGTCTGTAGTATCCTTCTTCTGATAACCCGATGGCAATGAAATGCTAACCAGGCTATCAATTTTAACCGGTTTTATCAGCTGGCTAAACCCCGGTACTGCAAACAATAACAGGGCGAAACTAAAAAATATCTTGCCCAAAGGGGCTTACCCATACGAATCTAGGGAGAAAGAAATGAAGACCTATTTAC
>JBIOHE010000725.1:0-1547 GCA_044448725.1 Sphingobacteriales bacterium
CACTTATGCTTTGGGTACGGGACTTGAGGATGAGAAGAGAATATTTAATCCCCGGAATATCTTCAAAATAAAAAAGCAACCCCAGCCTGTAGTTCCGGAAATCAGTGCGGCTATACTTGAAAAAGAAATTGAACCCCTGCGAAAAGACTACAGAGTTTGGGCGGAAAAAAAGTATGAGGTCTTTATTACCCCCACTTCTTTAATTCCAAATGTTATCCGCGAAATTGGCCGGTTAAGGGAAATAACTTTCCGGGAAATAGGCGAGGGAACAAATAAGGCTATTGACCTTGATGAATATGATATTTATTACCACCACCTTTTTATTTGGGATACAGAGGAAAAACTCATCGTCGGCGCCTATCGCATCGGCCTGGGCGACGAGATATTTTACAGTATAGGCAAAAAGGGCTTTTATGTATCCAGCGTATTTAAAATAAAGTCGCAATTTACGCCGGTACTAAAAAAGAGCATTGAACTGGGCAGGTCGTTTATCCGCAAGGAATACCAGCAAAAGCCGCTTCCCTTGTTTTTGTTGTGGAAAGGTATTTTAAAATACCTGATTGACAATCCCCGTTATCGTTACCTCGTAGGCCCGGTAAGTATCAGCAATTCGTTTTCGAAGTTCTCCAAATCGCTTATTGTTGATTATATCAACCGTAATCATTTTGATCATGAACTGGCCCAATATGTAAAGCCGCGCAAAAAATTCAAGGTTGATTTTTCAAGTATTGATACCGACCTTCTATTGTCCGGCGGGGATACTTTTAAAGGACTGGATAACCTGATCTCGGAAGTAGAAACCCATAACATGAAGGTACCGGTATTGCTTCGCCAGTATATTGCCCTCAATGCAAAAATTATCTGTTTTAATATAGACCCGAAATTCGCCGATTGCCTCGACGGCTTTTTAGTGCTCGACCTTGAAAAGGTACCGCAGGATATTTTGGATAAATTGGGGAAGAATTTGTAGGGACAGTCAAGAACCAAGAACCAAGAACCAAGAACCAAGAACCAACAACGCAAAAGCAAATGAAATCCGAACTCTTGGTTCCTGATTCCTGACGCGCTTCAGTATCGGATCGCGGACTTCTTTAAGATAAAATGCAACAGCCATATCGGGCCGATCAGTAGAAATTTAACATCGTCCAAAAACGATGGTTTTTTACCCTCTATTTTGTGGCCGACAAATTGCCCGACCCATGCCAATACAAATATTACCAGACAAACCAGCCACAATGCCGGGCCACCCGCTGTTTGCCACGAAACCAATTCAATGATGCCATAACTGAATGCAAACAACACGATCAGCATAAAATATGATAAAACAGGAGAAAGCCTGTAGTAGTAATAACAACTAAATGCAACTAAAAACGATCCCCAATTGAGATAGCTATTATACTGCCCTAAAAACTTAATGTAAGGAAAGGGAATAGCCCATACCAGGCCAAGTAAACTAAATACAATCAATGGAACACAAACCCAATGGATAGTCTTATTGGTTGGGTTTTGATGGCTTTCGGCGTATTTATCAAAATAAATATCAACGG
>JBIOHE010000726.1:0-1546 GCA_044448725.1 Sphingobacteriales bacterium
ATTGTTAATTGATCATCTGGTAATCATTCAAAGTTCATAATAAACTTTACTGCCACTTTGCGATCCGGTAAACGTTCTGCGTTTCGCTCGGCCTTCGCGCACTCCTAGAAAAATTGTCCGCCTGTTCTATTATACATGGAAAAAATAAAATTTAATCGCCGCTGGTGATTAAAAAGAGGTACAATACCTCACAATAGATACAGTGAAAACCGGCTGCACGCCACAGTTGGTTTTTTATTTTACCCGCGTTCTGGTAAAGAATTCTTACCTCAAAGGCTTTTAATTGCCATCAGTCGAAAACTTTTCATTTTTTGAACCTCATTAATGCTATAAACCCCGAGGCCAGCAGGTTTCGGGGTTTATATTTGGATGCAATTATTGCTCTTTGTCATTCAGCCATCGCTCTATGTAATTTAGTGAACAATCGTATTTTTCACCGAGGACAACAAAGCTACTCAAGGTTTTCACCATATATCCACCTTGATTTTCGAGGGTTGGTGTAATTACATGAGATTTAAAGAGCAGCAATCCTTTTTTTTCAATGCATGTTGTACGCGCAATTCTTGTTGCATGTCTTGCGCTTGACTGTGAATTGATGATGGCATGATGTATTGATTTATGTCAACAATGACAGTCTTGTCAAGCACGAGCAGGGACTGCGCATGTTTCCCAGAAGTAGAATTTTCCCTCTTTAATAAGCGTTTTTTTTCCCGGAAATTTTCCAACACCAAAATTTTACTTCTCGTTTATTTTTTATTCATATGCTGCGTTTAAAATTAAACTACGATTTTAAAACTCCAACATCATCCTTTTTTAGATACCTCATATAAAATTGGGGCGGAGATTGAACCTCCGCCCCACCCCTTTTTATCTCCGATCCACCCTAACTCAATAACAAAGGGACTTCCGCCCCGATAATTCAGGGGGAATGCCTGCCGGTACAGCGACGGATGTCGGTATAATGCCGACCTTGTAACTTTCTTTTTATTATTAGATGGTCAAATTTTCACGCTCGCGGATGAGATAATGCTGACTGCAGACAGGATGTCTGAAAAGCCCTCGACTAAGAAACCCAGATAGAGCGAACGAAATCTTGATTGCTCTTATCGGAGTTGTTGTACTGGATGCCATCGCTCTGGGACCACCCGCAGCCAGGATAGCTCTTAGGCGAACTCCAATACTCGATGATATCAGCAAAACCGCCAACTCCTTAATTTAGCTAAAAATGTCATGTGCCCGAGTTCGGCTAAAACGAAACATGTTGGCATAGAATTCCCCCTGTGGGTTTTTGTTTACTGCTCAAGTTGTGTTTTAGCTAATGGTGTCGGCGACGGTATCTTTTAGGTGAGATAGTTTAAACGGCTTGTTGAAAAAGTCTATATAATACTTGAAATAACTAATTGCCTAGTATTATGTGCTTAAAGAAGCGGAGGAATAATGCAAGGCAAACAAATCTATCAGTCATATTCATTCATCTCGCTTTGAAATTTTTCCGAAGGTATATTTGGCATTGATGGGACGTTGGAGCGAATAAAAATCATAAATA
>JBIOHE010000727.1:0-1546 GCA_044448725.1 Sphingobacteriales bacterium
GTACAACATACCGGACAAAAACAACAGCAGCCTTCATTGAAAGCTTAAAAAAACAATTCGGCGATTTTTATTTGGTTCCTGAAGGAGGCTCCAATTTATTGGGAGTAAAAGGCTGTATGGAGATCATGAATGAGCCAACAGCGATAAGCGATAAGCCAACTGTAAAATTCGACTATGTTTGTTGTGCTTGCGGAACTGGCGCTACACTTGCAGGTGTAACGCTTTCGCTTAAGCCGGGGCAAAAGGCAATTGGGTTTTCAGTTTTAAAAGGCGGGGAGTTTTTAAATGGGGAGGTGGAGAGATTTGTGGAAGGGTATAAAAACACACACCGTCTCGGCTCAACCGAGGCACCCCCTGCCTTGCCGGCAGGCAGGCTCTCAAGAGGGGACTTTAATGTGTGCAGTGAATATCATTTTGGGGGTTATGCCAAAACCACACCCGAACTTTTAGCTTTTAAAAAAGCATTCGAAGAACTGCATAAAATTCCACTCGACCAGGTGTATACAGCTAAAATGATGTTCGGATTATACGACCTGGTCAAAAAGAATTATTTCAAACCCGGCTCAAAAATAATTGCCCTGCACACCGGTGGTCTGCAGGGCAATCCTCAAATTTGATCTAATCTAATTTAGTTGGACTTCCCTCTCCTTTTTAAGGAGAGGGGCTAGGGCTGAGGTTACTTCCCGTATTGTTTTTTCATTTGTTCAATGAACTTATCGCGTTCTTCAGGTGTCATGTTTTTGATGTCGGGCATGCCTGCTGGCATCATAGATGGCGCCGGATCAGCCTTGGTAAATCCTGCAGGGATCTGGAACAGATCAGCAGTAAGTGTTTTCTTTTCGAAAGCAATCAGTTCCATGGTCATTTTACCTTCGCGACCACCTTCTTCAAGAAAAACAATTTTGGCGGCAAAGCCATCAGCATTTTTTTCAATGAGCGCCTTATGCACCTTCTCATTGCCCATGTACTTGCCATCTTTAGCCTGGTAATTCTTATAGTCGGCAACCTCGGTAGTGGTCCACATTTCGTAAGTGGTCTTACCTTGTTTTACACTGACATGTGTACAATTGTAAGTACCCACCTTCTCTTTTCCCAAAACCGTTACTTCACAATCCTGGTTCTCGTTCTTGGTTTTATCTTCCGTTCCGGAAACAACCTCTCTGTATGTTTTGCCACTTTCATTCAACAGGTAATGCGTATTGGGCTTGTCCTTTTGAGTGATAGTCACCATATTCATTCCTCCAGCAGGCATTTGAGGAATGGCCACTTTCATTTCAGAACGGTAGTTTCCATCCATGAAAAATAAATTCATTGACCCGTTTATCCCTTTATCACTGCTGAGTTTATACTCAACGTGTGCCCCGTTTTGTGCAGCAGCGAACAATAGTATGAAAGCCGCGCCAATAGTAAGTAAAAGCTGTTTTTTCATTTGAATATTTTGTTGTTTCCTGCAAATTTCACCCTTTCCATCAAATAAGCAAACATTACGTTCATTAATAAACAGAGGCTTGTTAAAAATTTTCGGCTTACAAAATACCCAATAAAC
>JBIOHE010000728.1:0-1545 GCA_044448725.1 Sphingobacteriales bacterium
GAATCAGATACAAAAGGGGAAAACAAAAAATTGATAAACGAGGCAAATAATTATATTGCCATATATAACTCAACTTTAGGTGTAAAACAGTACCAAAGCGGTAAATATGACCTGGCTTACCGGTCATTTGACAATTACCGGCAGGCGCTTCCTGATGACACAAGCGCCATTTATTATACGGCGCTTGCCGCGTCAAACGCGGGAAATACTGATCCAAAGTTTTATCCCTTTGCCATTACCAATTATAATACGCTGTTGGCTACAAAATATTCAGGAAATGCTAAAATTTATAAGTACCTGACTACCTTGTATATAATTACCAAGGATACTGTCAGCGCATTAAAAACTATCGGTGAGGGCGTGGCTAAATACCCCACTGACTCTGAATTACGCGAACTGGAGATCAGGATTGGTTTGCAGGCGGGTAAAGAGACTGAAATATTAGGAAAGATACAGGCAGCTATTGCAAATGACCCCAAAAACAAACTTCTGTATTATTACGAAGGTTTAACTTATTCGCGCATAGCAGACGCAGTTGATGACAAAGCGTTTAAAGCGAAAAATGACGCTACAAAAGTTAGCTTAACTAAAACTGCTACTGACAACTACGCATTAGGCGCTGAAAACTATAAGAAAGCACTTGCGATTGATCCGGAATATTTTGACGCCAATTTGAATTTAGGCTATTCTTTAGAAAAACCTGCGATAGATATTTATAATAACGCCAGAAATTTGCCGGCCGATAAACAAAAAGAATATGTAGCGTTACGCCAAAAGGCTGATGTACAATTTGACCTTGCATTGCCATACCTGCAAAAAGCCGTTGATCTTAATCCAAAATCATCCGATGCGCTAAATAATTTAAGAAATTATTACAGAGGAAAATATGACACTGCAAATGCAGCAGCAAACAAAGCGAAAGCCGATGATCTGAAAAAACAGATAGACGCTTTGTAAAATATAAAACATTTTAAAATAGAAGGGACCTTTAAACAGTCCCTTTTAATGCGGGTTACTACTTAACATAATGTTAATTATGAGAAAAAATAACAGGTTTTAAAAGAGAGGTCTGCGAATGACACTGACTAAACTGTCTTTGGAGGAATTACAAAAACGCGGGCGGCTCTGTCATGGTGAGTATCGACCAGGGCAAACCCTGGAAGATATTAAAATTTAACATTATTTTTTTTAAGATTGTAATAAATTTACTGAAATGGAAAGAAATATGGAATTATCGCAACCCGGCCCACATTATCTAATATAATGAATGGCAAGGCTTCAATAACGCCTAATGTTGCATTAAGAATAGAAACCGTATTTGGTGGATCGGCTAAGTTTTGGGTGAGGTTACAATCATCTTTTGATTTAGATATTGCAAAAAAAGCCTTTCTTCAAAACCCTCCTAAAATTGAACATTATGATTATGCTTAACCGAAAAATATTAAATTTAGTTGGCTGATAAATTCATTTTGTTTATAGACAATGAAACAAAAGCATAGCGTACAGGCCTTTGCGCACATGGTTCGAGTGCCTCACCATGACACC
>JBIOHE010000729.1:0-1545 GCA_044448725.1 Sphingobacteriales bacterium
CACACTGAACCGAACTTTTTTGATTTTTAGTTATTAACACCCCTGAAATGCCTGTTAATACTGCAAACAATTTTCAGAGAGGCGGAATAAAAGTATGGTTATTGATTAAAAAAGCGACCTGTTCGGGTTAAAGTCCATGACACCTTGATTGATTCTGACGCTTCTCGCTTTGGGCTGTATGCGCTGTATCACATAGTCAAGAGTCAAGTAATAGCACAGGCAAATACGTATTTTTTCTACAAAATTAGAAAAAGCTGTTTTTCCTTTGGCTTTTACCCTGCGCAATAATTCCAGTAATAGATAGGTAATGAGAGCAACAAAGATTTGCGATTTAACGGCATTAGGGCTTGTACCGACAAAGGTTTTTACGTTTAAATTTTGCTTGAGTAACTTAAAGAAAATTTCAATATCCCAGCGTTTTTTATAGAGCGCTGCTATGGTAGCTGCTTTCCATTGCAGGTTGTTGCTTATAATTTCTAATGTCGTGTTCCTGTCTTCATTATACACAACTACTCGGCGAAGGATGGTCGTTTCTAACTTTACTTCTATAGCTTTTGCTCCCTTTAAGCAAATGAGTTCGTCCTTTAATATATGTTGGTCCTCATTTTCCGGTAATTCTAATTCTTCCACAACCTCATACACTGTATTCTCTTTAATGCGGGTTACAAATGTATTTTCGGCTCTTATACGTGCTTTTATTGTCTTAAAATCCCAATAACCTTTATCTTCCAAAATAATAGTTCCCTTTGGGAACACTACTTCATCAAATCCCTTGCTATCATGTATGGCAGCTTCCTTGATGCAAACCAAATTGGGTAACATCAACGCTTCATCCCATTGAGTATGTATTTTAATACCACCCTTAGCTGTTCGGAACTTTGCCCAATCAAACATGCTCAAACATAAGCTAATAACGCTGCTATCACGTATAATGATGGTTTTATCTTTAACTTCTTCTATCACTCGTTGGTTAGCATACTTGCTCATGCTATTGCCATAGTATTTTAAGAGTTCGTTATATAAGCATTCAAATACTTGACAGTTGCGCTTTTTGTTGCCATCACTCATGGTTGATTTGGCAGGGCTTTGTTCTAAACCTAAGTCCTTTATAAAGGTTTCGGATACTCCGATACCCACTGAAATATCCTCTAAAGTGCTGCATTTACAAAGCTGTCCGAACAAAAGGGCTACTAATTGGTCGTATGTTTTGTATTTATGGCAATACTTGTCAGTTTTATACTGATTAATGGATTTTGCCAGAATATGGCGGGGGATTAAATCAATAACCTGACGGATTACAGGTTTATTGTTATTTTTGTTGCGGCGGAAAAGGCTCATTCTTTTTTATGGTTTTGTCACCACAAAGGTTTGAAAATTTTCCGCTCTTTTTTAAATTCAGACTTTCGGATAGTTATGGAAGCAAATGTAAATAAAAAGGCTCGGTAATTTACCGAGCCTTGATAATAATACAGCTATGCAACCTCAATACAACTGTATATTATTTGCCTGTTTTTTTGTCAGTATCGCATGGCTTATATATTGCTC
>JBIOHE010000730.1:0-1538 GCA_044448725.1 Sphingobacteriales bacterium
ATTTTGGGTTTGTTAGTCATTAATCAATAAATTTTAATTTGGGTATTTTCGGTTTTATAATGGAAATAAGTAGTGGATTGCAACTCTTTTAAAGCCTTACCGATGGATTCGTGCTGAAACCTGCCGGTAAACCTTAATCTTTTCACTTCGTCATTTTCAAAGACAATAGTGACATTGTACCTGCGCTCAAGCTTCATGGCAAGGCTTTCAAAATCCTCCGCGTCAAACGCAAGTTTATTTTCAAGCCAGAGGGCTTCTGATGGTAAGGTGTCCTGTTTAGCCTGGTGTATCCGGCTTAAGGCGATCAGTGGAATTTCTTCGGCTGCACCCTTTGAACCAACAGAAGGCATAGCCTTACCCGTTAGTTGTTCATTATTAACAGTTAATTTTTCGGAAGCTTTCAGGATTATTTTCTTCTCCGGGTTTTTCAAAACAGTTAGTTCAATTTGCCCGCGAACTAAAGCAGCTTCGGAGGTTTTATCGTTTTCGTAGGAACGTAAATTGAACTCGGTACCAAGTACTTTGATACTAATAGTTGAGGTGGTTACAATAAAAGGGTGTCTGGCATCCTTTACAACATCAAAAAAAGCTTCACCTGTAAGGGAAACTTTCCTGAATTCGGCGCCATAATTGGCGCCATAAACTAATTTACTGCCCGAATTTAACCATACTTTAGTACCGTCGGGCAGTTGAATTTTGCTAAAACCGCTTTTAGGCGCAATTATTTCATTAGTCCGGCTATTGTCGGTTCCATGGTCCCTTGTAAACCAAAAAAGGCCTAAAATCAAACTCGCGGCTGCAAACCATGAGGCTATTTTAATGAATTTTATCCTGGTATCATTATTTTGGAGTGCTGCTATATGTGCAGTTTCGATACGCTCATTTTCGTCGGCAATATTAATTTTATCTTCAAAGGCACTCCACTTATGCTCTAACCTTTCGTCTGCTTTTGTTTGATGCTGGTTCTTCCAGATTTCTTCTAATAAATGCATCGGATACCTGCCGGCAGGGCCTTGCTGCAGCAATTCTTCAAGTTCAAGCAATTCTTCCGGGGAAGCCTCACCATTTAACTTTTTGCCAATAAGCGTCCAAACATTATTAATCATCATATAGGTCTCTATCTCTAAAGACTATAAAAAATGAAAATACCCTGGTCAAAAAATCATTTTTTTTGAAAAATAATATTTAAAGGCTGCGCAACCTCTGTTTTATGAGCATCTGCGATATCCTGCGTTAGCCGTTTTAAAGCGTTACCCATGTGGTATTCAACTGTTTTAACCGATATATCCAGTAGTTCGGCTACTTCCCTGTATTTTAAACCATCTTCTCTTAACAGTTTAAATACCAATTTACATTGCTCGGGAAGTTTGCTTAGCGAACTGTTTACGATTTTTGCAAGGTCCTCGCAAATAAGCTGATCTTCGCCTGTTGCCGACGAATCAATTATTTCTATATCAATATCAATGATATTAATATTTTTAACCTGCGGCCTTAAAATGTAAGTCAGCGATTTGTTTTTTACAGATGTATAACAATAA
>JBIOHE010000731.1:0-1535 GCA_044448725.1 Sphingobacteriales bacterium
CGACAATGCTACCGAAGAAGGGAGGGCCAGGAACCGGAGAACTGAGTTGAAAGTTATAGGTCAATGATCCTTCAAAATTCTGCAGTGTAAATTCACATTGCGGAGAGCAATATCTTTTTCATACACTCCCCATACACTATCCATGCCTTTGATAGGGCTTTGATATGCTTCATCTATGAAGTATTTATACCGCATGTACAGTCTGTCTTGTACTGAAAAAACTTTACAGGTAGAGTGATTAATACTGATATAGCTTTACAGTTTTTCACAATAATACGGATTTGGCTTTACAATGTTTTTTTGTTTTCCATTTTTTTATCAATGGACTAATTTGATGGTGAGCTTTTTCTGGTGTTAGATTGCCGCAACTCATGTGTGGACGGATTCGGTTATAAACATCTATAGCTTGATGCACCTCTGCTACTGCGGTAGCATAGCTAGCAAAGGTTTTATCCAGGTTCAACTCTGTTTTTAAAATACCGTTGGTTCTTTCAGCTATTGCATTTTCATAAGGACTTCCGCTTTGAGTCATGCTGATATTGATATTATTATTTTGTAAGATTTCTACGTAAGCATCACAGCAATATTGTATACCACGATCTGAATAGTGAATAACTGATGCATTTGCACTGAGGGATGTGATGGCTTTGTTTAAGGCAATCAAGCAGCCTTGAGCTTTTAAATGCTGGCTTAAGTGATACCCTACAATTTTATGAGAATACGCATCGGTAATGAGTGATAGATAAATAAATCCATTCTGGGTAGTGAGGTAAGTAATATCGCATACCCACAGCTGTTCAGCAGCCCTTACCTGAACATCTTTTGTGAGGTCTGGCCATTTTTTAAAATGATGATTGGACATAGTTGTTCTCATAAATCTTTTCTTTGTCTTTACCAATAGATTGTGCTTTCGCAAAAGCCTGAAGAAACGATCTCTGCCCATAGTAATTTGGTGAGCGGCAAAGTTGTTGTGTAACATACAAAGCAATTTTAATCCACCAACTTTGGGCAGCACGCAACGAGTTAATTTTACCAGATCAATGATCAAAGCTTCCCGCAGTTGTTCATTGGATTCTCTCCAGTTGCGATCATATAATGCCTGTCTTGATTTACCAAACAGTCTGCAAATCTTTTCCAACCCAACAGATGGGTAATGCAACTTCAATGCTTTGACTGTTTGGCGCCAAACTTTTTTATTAGGTCAATTCCCAACTCCTTACTGGCATTTTCAATGAGCATTTCAAGACCTGTTATTTTCAGGGTTGCCTGCTGCAATTGTTTATCAGCCGACTTTTTGATTTTACCTTCCTGCCCTGGGCTAAAACTATCTCTTTGAGTAAGCCCCTCGGGATATTTTGCTTTATACCATTTTACAAAAAACCGAACAGTGGAAACACTGGGTAGATTATATTTTACCGCCAATGATCCGTAACCCAATGAAGAGATTAGATACTCTCGGGCAACAGCTATTTTAAAGCTGGCTTCATAAGTTGGCATTCTGCCTTGTTTGTGTGTTGAACTCATATATTTTAAAA
>JBIOHE010000732.1:0-1534 GCA_044448725.1 Sphingobacteriales bacterium
CCTGCCGGCAGGCAGGTTTGGAGAGGGCAGGGTGAGGCGAATAATGCTTGGCATTGTTATTGTGCCTGTATATTATCCACTAAAAACAAAAAACATGAAAGATAGGTCAAGAGTTATAGCAGCGCTTTTAATAGGCGCTGCGGCAGGTGCGGCATTAGGAATATTGTTTGCACCTGAAAGAGGCGGAAAAACAAGAGACGGTATAGCCGATTTTATTGAAGATTTGGTTGATGCGGCAAAAAAAAGGGCAATTTCAACATCCCTGGATGTTAGGAACCGCGGCGTAAATGCTTTAGACAAAGCAAAATCAAAATTCAGGGGAGCTGTTAATGATGTCTCTGAATATAAAGAGGAGGCTATAAATGCTGCCAGAACAAAAATTAACAATATAAAAGATGAAGCACAGGATGCTTTAAACGATACGAAAACAAACGTCAAAGGCACCGCCAATGATTGGAACAAAGAGATCCAAAAATCATAAGACAAAATGTCCTTAAAACAAAGCAACCCGGCCAACAGTCGGGTTGTTTTGTTTTAAAATTCCAATGACTATCCGTTATTTCGTTCAGCGCTTATTCGAAGGTTATTTTAATACCGGAATGACATGGCTTTTTATTCACATAATGAATAACCAAATGGCGGATAGTCATATCTTCATTTAATAAATTGGCTAAGCTATAATAAGCCTTTTCACAAAAATATTAACCAGTTTATTTTCAATAGGTCCAGTAATGCGGATGGGTAATTGCAACAGGTTTGCAAAAAAAAATATTTATTAGTATTTGCAGTCCGGCAAATAATTTTTTACTTTGCAACAGTTATTTTAATAGGGGTATTAAATAACTAATTTGTAGCCACCTGCCTTCGGGCGGGTGGTTTTTTTTTGGGTGATTACACCGATTATTTTTTGATTTCACCGATTATGGTACGATTAGGCAGATTTGGGAAGGATTACACCGATTAGTGATTTAAACTCCGTAAATTTGCAGTCCGGATTTTTCGAGCATCGTAATCAACCCTTTTTAATCAAAACTAATCGGTGAAATCATACTCAAATCTGTGAAATCATATATATGAAATATAAATTAGGCGATTTTGTGCGTTTTGTTGACGAGAAAATGGAGGGTTTTGTCACCCGCATTATCGACGAACAGATGATAGGTGTTACAGGTGAAGATGATTTTGAGATCCCGGTTCTCGCAAGTAAGGTAACTACTGTACACGGCTATGAGCCTGCCGGGACTGTTAAAAGTAACACCGTAGAGGATAAGACAATTCCCGCCGGCGAATTTCAAACCAAAGGTGTTTATGTAGCGGTTGTCAGCGACCCGAAAGCTAACTCGGTGGTACATTTTCATTTGATCAATGATACCTCGTTCCAATTATTAACAACATTGACGACCGGAAAAACGGATCATTTTAAAGGGGAATATGCTGGCATTATTGCACCAAAATCGTCTGCGAAAATATATTCGGAGCAATTAGCCGACCTGCAGCTATGGCCCAAGTTTATATTTAATGTACTCTTTTTTAC
>JBIOHE010000733.1:0-1530 GCA_044448725.1 Sphingobacteriales bacterium
AAAAACACCTAAGCAGATGCTTTTCAGGATCAGTCTTTTAATCATGGTTATAAAATTGGTTATGAGATTTCAGGAACAGGCGCGTGAATTGAATTCCGGCGCCTGTCTGAAATCTGCAATTGGGTTTATAATTGGTTGTTTAAATGTATGGATATTTATTAAACTTAGCAAAAACGAATTGCTGCGATTTTATTTATCTTGCAAAGAATAAAACATCTGATCTATGAAATCTGCTTTGCTTTTAATTGCCGGCCTTTTAATCTTTTCAACGCTATCTGTTTCGGGGCATATCTCGATGGTGGTGAAAAAAAGCGACCTACCGATTGATTCCTTAACGAAAAAGGAACTGATCAGCGCCCTGAACGGCTTTCTCATCCAAAAAGAAAAACCTATCAGCCAGAATCAATATATTTTAAAAGAGGACAAGTTAGAAATGTCGGCGCTGGTGGATGAGATGAAAGGAATGGATAAGAACAAAAAGCTAAAAGACGATAATTTTTACAGGGCCGATCTTACCAACATTGTTGATTTAAACGATAATACCTTTTTAGTACAGGTATCGTATATGGGCATCAGCGAAAAATTGCCTGTTTTGCGGGCAAGTTTTAACTTGCTGGCCAAAAAAGTGGATACCCAATTTTACTTTTTCTCTCCTTTGAAACAAAACACAGGGACATGGAAAACTAAGAAGTTAAGCAATATCACCTATCATTTTAAAGATACCCTTGACAATGCAAACGCCAAACTTTTCCTAAAAACCGTGAATTCCTATGATAAACGGCTGAACACACCGGTCACACCATTTGATTTTTATTTCTGCGACAATTCCCCAGAGGCGATGCTGCTTTTGGGTGTTGAATATAAATCAGACTACCAGGGCATTAAGTACGTCGATATTTCATCGCACGATAACAACAGCAATCTCGAAATAAACGCAGGGTATAATGGCATACTCAGGCTTGACCTGCATGATTTGTGGCACGACAGGCTGCACAGAGTGGTATCCCTTGAAATAATCGACCGCCCTGTTGACGAGGGATGTGCCTACCTGTATGGTGGGAGTTGGGGCCTTGGTTGGCGAGAAATATTAAGGCTGTTTAAAAAATATGCTACAGAACATCCGGATGCCGATTGGCAAAAGTTGTACACAGATAATATAAATTTAACCGACGATGGAGTAAAGTCCTTAAAAATAGCCTATGCCATTAACGCGCTTATTGTTCAAAAAATTGAAAAAGAAAAGGGGTTTGCTCCTATATTGGAATTAATAAGCTGTGGCAAACGGGAGCCCGGAGACGATAACTATTTTAAAGCTCTTGAAAAGGTAAGTAGAATAACCAAAGCCGGGTTTAATGATGCGGTTTGGGGATTGATCAGGGGCGCGAATTGAAATGATGTTCGCGTTACCACCCATTCAATAAAGAAAACCGAAAGTAAACAGATATCAGTTTTGAAAAACTATTTACCGTTATCAAACATATCTTGTTGATTGTTCTTTACCTTTAGTATATGTTCAATTACGCTTATAAC
>JBIOHE010000734.1:0-1526 GCA_044448725.1 Sphingobacteriales bacterium
CAGTAATAGGTAACGAATATAATCAATTTTTTATGGCTTCACTTAAAGTTGTGCTGCGCAAAAAAGCGAATAAAGATGGCACATTTCCGCTGGCAATCCGGGTAACAAAAGATCGTAAAACATCCTTTATTCATTTAGGCCACCACCTGCATGAAAAGGATTGGGACGCAAAAGAGCAAAAAGTCAAATCATCCTATCCCAATTCTAAAAGGCTGAATAATCTTATTCTGACTAAAAAGGCAGAGGCAAACGATAAGCTGCTTGACTTAGAGACGCATAAAAAAGACATTTCATCAAAAGTTGTCACTAATGAAATAAAGCCCAAAATCGGTACTTCGTTCTTTGCGCAATCGGATGCTTTTATTGCCAATCTTCGCATACAAGGTAAATACAACCGTGTCGTTGCTGAACAGTCCCGTATCAAAGCGATAAAGGAATTTTTCAATAATCAGGATGTAACGTTTTCGGAAATAACCGTGCCGCTGCTTAACCGGCTTATGGCGTGGTTAAAAAGGGAAAGAAAAATCCGCGAACGCACCGTAAAGATGGGTGAGCGTACCGTTATGAATTACCTTATTCTGATCCGGTCAATCTATAACCAGGCTATTGCCGGAAATATTGTCGATCAAAAGCATTACCCTTTTGGTAAGGGTAAAATTACTATCAAATTTCCGCAAAGCCAGAAGGTCGGGCTTTCCATTGAAGATGTGCAAAAAATAGAAGCTTTGGAGTTGCCTGTTGAAGCCTATAAAAACCATGCGCGTAATATCTGGCTGCTTTCTTTTTACTTTGCCGGAATGCGTGTATCCGATGTCCTGCGCCTTAAATGGTCGGATTTCCAGAATGGGCGGTTGTATTATCAAATGGGAAAAAACTTAAAAGTAGGCTCGTTAAAAGTACCGCAAAAAGTTTTTGCCATCCTTGACCAATACCGGGGGCATGAACAAAAGCATGACCTTATATTTCCTGAACTCAAAGTACTGGATACGTTGGATCATGCGTATGATATTCAGCGTAAAATTGCGTATGCTACCAAACGGCTTGATAAGGCATTATCGGAAGTAGCGGCTGACGAAAAAGTGAAGCTAACTAAAAAACTAACGATGCACATTGCTAGGCATAGTTTCGGGCATATTTCCGGCGATAAGATACCTATTCAGGTATTGCAGGGCTTATATCGCCATACCGACATTAAAACCACGATGGGTTATCAATCCAACTTTATTCATAAAGAGGCGGATAATGCGCTGGATACGGTTGTGGGATTTTAGGCGGGTTTTTATCCTTCTTGGTTTAAAATTATTTAAATATAGGTACTTATAGTACCGTTATAGCCATTTATTTAAACTATCTCGTGCTCTATCCAAATTTTTAAGCTTGTTTGAATAATGAAAATAAAGCTTGTTTTCCGGTGGTAATATGATATTGCTGTATGTCAATCCGACAATATTATGTAATTTTGGGATTTGATTCCGACAATATGATAAATAGAACTATAAGTACTCACATACAAGGAAGGCTTTTTC
>JBIOHE010000735.1:0-1514 GCA_044448725.1 Sphingobacteriales bacterium
GTCATATCCATTACCGGTCCGAGGCAGTCCGGAAAAACGACTCTGGCCAAACAATGCTTCCCAAACTATACTTATGTAAACCTTGAAGCGCCCGACACGTTGGCTGATGCCCGCTCGGATCCAAGAGCTTTTTTAACACGTCACAAACACGGCCTGATCATAGATGAAGCACAATTATTCCCTGAACTGTTTTCATACATCCAGGAGATCAGTGATGAAAGTGGGAAAACAGGCGAATACATAATTACAGGATCACAAAATTTTTTACTGTCAGCTAAAATATCCCAAAGCCTGGCAGGCCGCGTATTTGTAACCCACTTACTTCCCTTCAGTATTGATGAACTAAAAAAAACAAAATACAGCAGCACTAATTACAATGAGTTGATCTATAAAGGATTTTATCCAAGGCTTTACGATAAAAATATTCCTCCAACCCTATTCTACCCATCCTATATACAAACCTATACAGAACGGGATGTCAGACAAATAATAAATGTATCAGACCTTTTTATCTTTCAAAAATTTATGCGGCTCGCAGCCGGAAGAGTTGGTCAGCTGCTTAATTACAGCGAAATAGCCCTTGACCTGGGAATGAATTTAAAAACGGTAAAGTCCTGGTTTTCAATTTTAGAAACCAGCTTTATTGTTTTCTTTCTTCCTCCGCATCACAAAAATTTCAACAAGCGATTGGTAAAATCACCTAAACTTTATTTCTACGATACGGGGCTTGCCTGCAATTTACTTGGAATTAAAAAAGCAGATGAGATTGAACAACATTGGGCCAAAGGTGCTTTATTTGAAAATATGGTCATTGCAGACATTACAAAAAATTATTTGAATAGGGCTCAGCAACCGCCTTTGTTTTTCTGGCGCGATAACACAGGCAATGAGTTGGACTGCCTGGTAGACGAAGGAAAGCTCATTAAACCCGTAGAAATAAAATCAGGAACAACACTCAATGCCAATTTTCTGAAAGGGCTTAATTACTATAATTCATTAAGCAACGGGAATGGTAAGAACAGCTTTCTTATATACGGTGGTACTAAACAAATGAAAAAAAAAGAAGCACAGGTCTTAAGCTGGAAAAACACCATTGACATTAGCTCATAAAAACTCCAAATTCAATGTATAAACAACAATTATTTTATAACTTTAAACCTCTAAAGCATCAAAACCATGCATACATTAATCTCTGAGATCAAAAACCAACAAAAGAAAATGACGAAAGTTCACAATTTCAGTGCCGGTCCTGGTATCTTACCCCCGGAGGTCTTGCAGCAAGCTGCTGAAGCCTGTATCAATTTTGATAACATGAACCTTTCTCTGCTGGAGATCTCTCACCGCAGCAAAAATTTTGAAGCTGTTATGGATGAGTCCATGGTGCTTGTAAAAGAACTTCTTGAATTAGATGACAGCTATAAAGTGATGTTCCTTGGCGGAGGTGCAAGCCTTCAGTTTGCCATGATCCCCTATAACCTGCTCCGCGATGGCGGCACAGCCGGATACATGAACAC
>JBIOHE010000736.1:0-1512 GCA_044448725.1 Sphingobacteriales bacterium
GTACTATCTAAAGGTCGTGGGCAGGTTAAATGAAAACTTTTGTTGTTGGTGATATCCATGGTACATATCGAGCGCTCCTGCAATGTTTTGAACGATCCAGTTTTAATAATAGGAACGACCGGCTCATTGTAATCGGTGATATCTGCGATGGTTATCCAGAAGTTAGGCAATGTATTGACGAGCTTTTAAAGGTCAAACATTGCGATTTGATAATCGGCAATCATGATATATGGACGCTAAATTGGGCATCGTTGGGTATTAAGCCGGAAATTTGGACAAAGCAGGGCGGCAACCGTACGATTGCATCATACAGCGGCCGGCCAATGCCTAAATCGCACGTTGATTTTTTAAAGAACGGGCAGCTTTGGCTTGAAATCAATGACCAGATATTTGTTCATGGTGGATTTAAGCCAGGCGTGCCTTTAACAAGCCATAACGCTCAGACTTTAGTTTGGGATAGAGGACTTCTTGATTTAGCTTGGAAAAGTCATTTGATGAATCATGCATGCAGGATTGGTGGTTATAAAGATATTTTTATCGGCCACACGACAACGCAGTTATATGATTCTTTGAAACCTATCCATGCGTGCAATGTTTGGGATATTGATACCGGAGCTGGTTGGTCCGGAAAACTTACGATAATGAATGTTAAAACTAAGGAATACTGGCAATCTGATTTAACCCCGGATTTGTATGGAGGTACACCGGGTGTAATAGAATAATGATATATGCAACTACATTCAGCGAAGGTTAGGATAAAAAACAAAGCTTTCCAGGATCGGATAAAGGGGATCCAGAAAGACATACTGTTGGGCGTCTCTATTGACTGGTCGAAGAGCTTCCATAAAGTGATGCTATTCGATTTTAATGGGAAAATAATAAAGAAGCCCTTTGAAATCAACCCTCTGCTTAGCGGTTATAAGAAGCTTACAGCGGTAATAGAAAATGTGCAAAAAAAGAAAAATTGTAAAAAGGTATTTATAGCTATCGAGCAAAGTGGTAGCTGGGCTCATTCTTTACTGGCTAATTTAGGCGAAGATTTCGAGGATGTATGGCTTGTTAATTGCATAGCAACCGCCGCAAATCGTGAGCAAAAATTAATGAAAGGGCTCAAAACCGATGATATAGATCTATGCTCTATCGCGGATCTGTTAATACGAGGAGAATGTTACAAATATGTGCCCGATGAAAGCCCGTATTTGGATTTAAGGCTAAGGACTTATTGGCGAGAAAATAAAGTTCATATACAAACGAAACTCAAACATCAAATCATCAATCGGCTGGCAAAATGCTACCCATCTGTTATTAAAACCACTCCAAGTACGCGATTACCGTTCTCTACAATCTTCAAAGCAAAGATATTCAATTACCTTCTCAATCTGAATATGGTTCCTTCTGAAATTTTGTCATTAAAAGATGAGGATATGAGAGCCATCTTCTCTAAAGAGAAAAAAGTTACTCAGACAAGATATAGCATCACTATAAAAAAAGCCTTTAGCGAGTATCTTGCAC
>JBIOHE010000737.1:0-1503 GCA_044448725.1 Sphingobacteriales bacterium
CGTTATTATACCAATGGGGAATCGGTAAAAACCTTTACTATACCCCAGAAAAACTGGTCATTACATTAATTGCTGAATTTTTAGGAAGTTTCACTAATAGTAGCAGGATTCGAGGGACCCATTACAAAAATTTTGATGACAACAACTTCTTTATAGGGCCATCGTTATGGATCGCAACAGAACGCTTTACTTTTAATCCTGGAATAGCATTTTCTTTGTATAGTGACAAAAATGACCCCGGGATAGGCAAATTTCTTATTTCATTAGAGGTTGGCTGGACATTTAATTAAAAATACCGAGTGTTATAATGTTTTTCCTACGCATATAAAACCGAGGTCTCCTAACAACTTTCTTTTATACGCAACTTTGCCAGCATCAAGGTCAATTTCTCCATTCTCGGAAAGAGAGGCGAGGGCCAAACATGTAAGATATAATCGCGAATTCATTCTTGTCTCTGTTTGCGAAATCTCTTGCCAGCCGATAGCAAGTTGATCACCCGAAACACAACAGGCTAAAATTGGGCCCCAGTTTTTAGATTTGACAACAAATTTACGTTGTTCCTGCCCATCTTGCATAAACAACATACGACTTGGTCGAGCATCTGAAAGCGTTTCAAGGCCCCCCAATATAGTTGGCTGAGCCCAGTACATAGCAGAACCAACTTGTTGATCATTATCATCCATGACTGGCACAATATAGCCACCGAATTCATATTTCCATTGTTCAGTAACTGTTGTTGGCCGCGCGTCTATTTGGTTTTCTAATGTTGTGAGTCGCTGTTCAAAAATATCATTCTGTTCACTTGCACATAATGTCGAAGCAACTAAAAAACTGAATGCTATAATTTTTTTCATAAATACTCCTTATATTAAATCCATTATAACATTTTTGAAGCGCCTGCAGTTTCAATGCTTGCTTTTAGAAAAGATATATTATTGGACATTTAATTAAACAAGGCGACTTTTAACAGCACAAGACGGTCATGCGCTAAGTAATCTTGATTACCAAGCAACGCATCTTTAAACCACATTAAAGAGCTTAACCCTGCAACCCCACCGCCTAAGGCAAAAGAGGCAACTGCATTAAAATATTCATCTTCGTTATAGCTGTTATAGCTGTAAGAATAATATGGATAATTTCTCGAGTAATAAGACCTGAGCTCTAAATATTCTTTTCTTTCAAGCAAGAGAAGTTTTAAAAAAATAAAGGCTATACCGCTAGCACCCGCAGCACAAAGCGCATACGTTAAGTTCTCTAACTTGGTTAATTTTGTTTTAGCCAAGGCTGCTATTTGTTGTGTAAGAACTTCACGAAAATCATCATCAAAATTTTGGGGTTTAATACAAACGTTGCTGGAATTATAAAATTCTGCTGCGCGGGCACGAGCTTGATCAACAGCACTCATCAAAGCATTATGCGCGTCATTATCATTAATATCTCTATCACGAGCAATCTGTAAAATCTCTTCCTGAAGATTATCTAAAATTACCGGCAAGGTAACAG